>NZ_JAGTUL010000025.1:0-71623 GCF_018224605.1 Shewanella sp. M16
TTCATCCATCTACTTTTTCAAGATATCCAGACAAACAGTAAAACTGTAACTACCTCTCTTCTCTTCGTCTAATTTATTTATCATGAAAAATTCCAACATGTGGCATCTAAAAAAATTCCCAACTGTAAATTCATAATTAGATGAAAACACCTGCACATTATGTTGTCTGCACAAATGTTGCAGCTCAAAGTAAGGGACAAATTTTTTCACGCCAACGGACTTGGCCGCTCGATTGACTGCCACACAACAACCGTCGTTGTTGCTGAGTACAATCGCGGGAAGTTCGCGCAAGTCGGGTCTAAACACCAATTCGCATGACACATAAAATGAATTAGCATCAATCAGTCCGTACATGATTGACTCAGATATTGTTCAAGTAAGCTTGAATGCTCGTGAAGTCGGATTGACTTGATGATCACCCCTTCAACCGAGAAGGTATCTGCATCATCGATTGCAACGGACGTCATGTTTTGCTGTTGATCGATAGAAACCAGTAACCGGCGCTTTTCATCGAGGAGCTTTACGGTAAATTCTCCGTTATAGCTGGCAACAACAATAGAGAGATTACGGCGCTTAGCGGCACGGTCAATCACCAGTATATCGCCATCATAGATCCCAACCCCTTCCATTGAGCAACCCGCAGCACGACCAAACCAGGTCGAGCTAGGATGCTCAACAAGCAGTTGATCAAGACTAAGGGGTAATTCAACGTAATCCGCTGCAGGACTTGGAAAACCCGAAATTCCTGCACTCGCATGGCATGTTATGAGTTTCATAGCACCAAACTACTGTATAAATAATCAGTAATAATAGCAGGAAATTTAAAAAATTCTAAAATTTCGGTCCTGCTGCCGGTTCGTGATTTTTTCGGTGGATAATCACCGCGCTCTTTGGGGTGTTATCCACAAAAAATCAGGGTTCGGTGGCGAGTGATATTTCGCTTGAAATGGCAATGAATGATGGAAAACGGTAAATAATTGCAGACAAATCCACTTTAGTTGCATAAATCTGGTCAATACCCACAGATTATTGACTTGTACTGGTACGCTAAATTTGGTCACTTAGATAGAGGCGTAATTTGACTTTACTTCCATATTTTTGGAATGACTAAATGTAAGTCAATTATCCTCTGTGCACTGAGTGATTAATCGGTCATAGCTCACAATGGGGCAAAAATTGGTTAGTAAGAAGGCTGCACAAAATAGCAGGGGTTTGGCACGTGAACCCGAATAGGTAAGTCTGACTCAGTCAATCTGGGCTAGAGTAATTCACCTAATTTTTAGATATTACGAGTTAGAACCAAAGTTCCAACTCGTAAAACATCAGAAAATGGGATTTAGAAATTCGAGTAACGCTTCACTAAGTACATTAGTTCGCTTTTACCTTAGCTAAATATTCATCTAAGGTTATTTGATCGGCCGCTTTAACCGTCATCCCCTTAGGACCAACACCAATGACAGTAAATTGCTTTGCTGGCTCACCATGCTGTTTAAACTCAGTTAACTCAGCCGAATTCTCTTTAAACACCCATAGACGACCATCTTCTACTTCAGTGACAAAACCCGGTAAATCGAACTCGCTAGCGTGAGCAACACAAGCAAATAATCCTAAACCAAGCAGTGACATTAACGCTGTTTTTTTCATATTGATATCCTCATTTGGAGACATAGGTGTCATTTAACTGTCTTTATGTAACACCGCTAGAATACATATGAAATATGACATATATGTTAATTCGCATATTGTTTGTGACATTTTTTCGCGTTTAATGTCTTTATATCGCTCTATGTCTTGGAAGCTTAATTGAGATAAGCGCTGCGAGCGCAATAAATGCCGCCGATATCCACAGACAAGCCGCCATGCCATACACTTGATACACCCAGCCAGACAACACAGTCCCGATCAAGCGTCCCATAGCATTAGCCATGTAGTAAAAACCCACATCTAACGATACGCCATCTTCATCCGCATAACTGACGATAAGATAGCTGTGTAATGAAGAGTTGATCGCGAATAAGGCGCCAAACAGCATCAATCCCCAAATCAGTATATTCGCGGCATGGAAGTCATAACTTATCGCCAGCGCAATGCCTGCCGGCACTATGCTCAATATCGCCGCCCAACCTAAGGCGCTACGTCCATCGGGAACCTTGTTTTGGCTCGCCGACTTTGTCCCCGTCAAGCGAGGTGCAAAGCCTTGCACTATGCCATAACCTATTACCCAGAGTGCGAGAAAACCGCCGACATACCAATGATCCCAACCAAAGGCTGAGGCCAAATAAACGGGTAAAGCCACCACAAACCACACATCCCGCGCACCAAACAAAAACATGCGTGCGGCAGAAAGCGTATTTACCGCCGGACTCTTAGAGAAAATTTCCGTGAACTTAGGTTTGTTTTTGGCTTTACCTAAATCGCGTTGCAAACTTAACAGACTAAAAATCCACACCAGTAATAGGCCAATCGCCATACCTAACACGGCCAGCTGGAATCCAAACAGGGTCAGTAAGGCGCCGCCCAAGAAGAACCCCGCGCCCTTTAGCGCATTTTTGGAGCCAGTGAGCATGGCAACCCACTTATACAGCTCACCCTGAGCATCATTGGGCACCAACAACTTGATACTGCTTTTAGCGCTCATCTTATTGAGATCTTTAGCGATACCCGACAAGGCCTGCGCCGCCATCACCCAAGCAACCGTGAGCATACCGCTAGGCACAAGCAGCATGCTAAGGGCGACAATCTGCATAAATAGGCCTACATTCATGGTCTTATTTAAGCCTAAACGCGCCCCGAGCCAGCCGCCGACTAAGTTCGTTACCACCCCAAAGATTTCATAGAAGAGGAATAGCATGGCAATTTGCAGCGGGCTATAACCTAAGCCATGAAAATGGAGCACCACTAACATACGTAATGCGCCATCGGTGAGCGTGAATGCCCAATAGTTGCCTGTGACCACCAAATACTGGCGGATCTCGGGTGATATGTTAGACAAGAACCCTGTCAGCTTACCCATAAAGCTTATGCCTTATCCATCAGACCGACCATGCGGGCCAGTTCGACGGTGCGATTGGCATAACCCCACTCGTTGTCATACCAAGCGTAGAGTTTGACCTGAGTGCCATTGATAATCATGGTCGATAGCGCATCGATAATGCTCGAACGCGGATCGGTTTTATAATCGACCGAGACTAATGGGCGTTCCTCATAACCTAAAATGCCTTTTAGCGGTCCGTCTGCCGCTTCTTTTAACAGGCGATTGACTTCAGCTTCGGTCGTTTTGCGACTCACCTCGAACACGCAATCGGTTAATGAAGCGTTCGCTAATGGCACCCGCACCGCATGGCCGTTAAGCTTACCTTTGAGTTCAGGGAAAATATGGGTAATGGCCGTCGCTGAGCCTGTTGTCGTAGGGATAAGGCTTAAACCACAGGCCCGCGCACGGCGAAGATCTTTATGCGGTGCATCTAAAATAGTTTGAGTGTTGGTAATATCGTGAATAGTCGTCATGGAACCATGCACTATGCCGAGGTTTTCGTGGATCACTTTGACGATCGGCGCCAAACAGTTAGTAGTACAGGAGGCCGCAGTCACAATCGGATGAATAGCTTTGTCATAGAGTTGATGATTCACTCCCATGACAACGTTTAACACGCCCTCTTCTTTAACTGGCGCTGTGACCACAACGCGTTTAACGCCTTGATCTAAATAAGCTTGCAGCACTGCTTTGGTTTTCATTTTACCCGAAGCTTCAATCACCACATCACAACCGGACCAATCGGTTTCCCCGATGGTTTTATTGCGAGTACAGCGAATACGCTTGCCATCGATAATGATGTCATCGCCATCGCTGCTCGCCTCATGTTGCCAGCGGCCATGCACAGAATCGAATGTCAGCAAATGGGCTAAGGTCGCCGCATCTCCGGCGGGATCATTAATCTGCACAAACTCAACCTCTTCCCAGCCCCAAGCAGCGCGCAGTGCTAAACGTCCCATACGGCCAAAGCCATTTATCCCGATTTTGATTGTCATACCTGCATCCTTCACACTCAGTTTTATATTAGGTGTTTTATATTATTTGTTTAAGATTAAAGCGTTATCTGTTCGATATAGCCACGTTGATGCACATTGGTTAAGGCATTAGGGCGAATGGATTGCACTTGGGTAATCACTTCTGCCAAGGTGCCTCCCGCCAGTAACAGCAAGATTGCCGCCATTAATCCTGTGCGACCGGAACCACCGCGACAATGAATGGCAATTGTGGATTGAGTTTGCATCAATGCCAGCAGTTCTGCTTTGTGTCGTGCAAACGCGAGCTCGAATACCTCTGCGGGTGCCGCATCATCTTCTATAGGTAAATGCAACCAACGGATCCCCGCTTCATGGCAAATATCGGGCAATAATGCAGCACCAAATGTTTGCAATTCGGCAAGTGGCATTAAGGTTATGATGACCTCAGTTCCCGCCGCTTTAAGAATTGCCACCGCCTCTGTCACAGGGACAGATTTAGTCCCTGGGCAAGGGGTAAAAATCAACCTAGCACCACTCTCTAGCGGCAAAATATCAAATGGATGTGACATTTAAGTGTTACCCCACTAACCAAGATTCAATCATGGCTCTATGGGGAATGGAGCCCCAATGCACTAGCTTCTCATCAATCACCACAGCGGGTGTACTCATCACCTTATAGCCCATGATGACTTCTGGATTGGTTTCCTTTACCAGCGCAATACTGATGCCCTTTTCGTTGGCGATGGCGGTAATAATCTCAGCGGTTTTTGTGCATTTGGCACATCCACTGCCTAATACTTTGATGTTTAGCATTTTTATAATTCTCACAGAACGGGACCTATAGCGTTAAAGATCCAACCTATTAAGGTGAATGAAATCAATAAAATGGCAAAAACGATGGCCAGTAAACGCCATTGCATCACCTGCTTGAGCAAAATGAACTCAGGAAAACTGGCGGCAACCGTTGCCATACAAAATGCCAATGTTGTCCCTACGGGCAAGCCATTAGTGATAAGGCTCTCCATGATAGGGATAACCCCTGTGGCATTGGAATACAGAGGAATACCAATCAATACCGCCGCAGGAACAGACCACCATTGACCATCGCCTAAGTGGGCTTCGATCCAACCGTCAGGTACAAATCCATGGAGTGCGGCGCCAAGCCCAACCCCAATAATGACCCATTTCCACACTCGGCCAAAAATCTCTAGGGTCTCGCCTTTCGCAAATTCATGCCGTTCCGTTAACGTCATGGATGTTGATGTCATACCCTCGCTATTATCGTGACTTGCTTGTGCCTTTCCTTGCTCGAGTGCTTTGGCGGCAAAGGACTGCAGCCAACGCTCAGCGCGGATCGTGTCCAAAAATGCCCCCGCCAACATACCCACTGACATGCCGACCAGCACGTATATCACAGTAAACTTCCAGCCCAACAGACTCACAAGCAACAGAACGGCGACTTCATTAATTAACGGCGAAGTAATCAGAAACGCCATAGTGATCCCAACGGGGATCCCAGCAGAGGTGAAACCTAAAAAAACCGGAATGCTCGAACATGAGCAGAATGGAGTAACCGCGCCAAAACCCGATCCCATAAAGTAACCGACAAAACGATTTTTACCCGCCAAGTAATCCCGAACGCGCTCGACATTGAGCGAGGCCCGCACCAAAGCGATGCCATAAATCATCAGCAACAGGAGCGCAAAAATCTTAGTGGTATCTTCAATAAAAAAATGGATGGCGTCGGCGAGCTTAGTATTGGGATCTAAACCCATTACTCCAAAGGTTAGCCAGCTCGCTAAATCGGAAAATAGTTGCAGCATAATCAAACTTCCTTGGTATACATGAAAGCGATGAAGCAAAAGGATATTGCTATTTTAATTAGTTGAATAAACACCAATTAAATACAAACCATTTATCTTTGAATAAGTGGAAATTGACTCGCAATTGATTGTAATGATGCTTTTTGAGCTTCTATACCTGCCGAAAGCGGCAACGAGATTAATGCCTTTATACGATTTTCAAGTGTTTCTATAACATAGCTAAATTGCTCATCTATATCGGGGGCGTCGATTGATGTTGGGTCGGGTAAACCCCAATGTAATTTAAGTGTTTGACCTAACCACAAAGGACAGGTTTCTCCCGCAGCATTATCACAAACAGTGATCACTAAGTCAGGAGTGAAATCCGCCATCATATCCCAGCTTTTGCTGCAGAGCCCTTCGGTAACATAGCCTCTGTGTGCTAGTTGCAATAGAGTTTGAGGATGAACGACCCCGGCAGGTTCACTACCGGCACTCGCAAATTGCCATTGAGCAATAGTAGTCAAAGCTTGCTTACCGACGAGATCTCGACCTATAGCTTCAGCTAGGATGCTGCGACAGGCATTATGGGTACATAGAAAGAGCACTTTTATAGCTGGTGCCATATCAACCTCTAGCGATTTAATATATGAATTTTCATATATTTTAGATTAAATTTTTTATTTATTTGTTACAAACAATCTTTAGCAACAGGCTCTAGCGCGCTCGGGGCGGCCACCCATCTTGCACAGATTACGCATGTTTTCTTCAAGGAATACCGGATTTTGGCTGGTAACCTCACTCAACACTGACTTTCCCCATTCGGGTAAATCATTACTGATACTATAGAAAATCCATTGCCCCTGCCGGCGATCGACTAATAATCCGCACTTACGTAATTGGGCTAAATGCCGCGAGATCTTGGGCTGAATTTCCTGCAAGGCTTCGGTCAATTCACAGACGCAAAGCTCACCCTCGTGCTGAATCAACATCAAACAGCGCAAGCGAGTTTCATCGGCTAAACATTTAAAAAATTGCGTAGGATTAATCATTAAGATCCTTAGACTGAACGAGTACAAACATTTTTATTCTTTCGTTGAGTTCTCTAAAAGTTTGTTCAAACCCACGAGTGCCCGATTCGATTTTGGGATCGGGATAATCCCAAGCAATAATCTTATCTGCCAAGGGGAAACTCTGACACTCTTGCGTTGATTTTTCACAGAGACTGATCACAAAGTCAAAGGATTGCCCACTAAACTCACTGACAGACTTCGAACGTAACTCACTCGTACCCAAATTATTTTTCTGCAAAAGCGCAAGAGTTCGCTCATCGATGGGCTCAGGCTGCGTACCCGCACTAAACACATCAAACTGCTCTTGGGCTTGGTGTCTTAATAAGGCCTCAGCGAGTTGTGAACGCGCAGAATTACCAACACAGAGAAAAAGTACACGTTTTTTCATGGGAATGAGTCCTGATGAAAGAGAATGTCACTATATACGATTTATCATATATGTAAATATCCACATGTAATAATTTACTGTTCATTTAACAAAATTGTTCACTGAGCACTACAACATTGATCTTGTAAAAAATGCACTAATCCTTGTAATAATTCATAGTCAGGTACGCAGTACAGCACCCTTCCCTCGCGCCGTTGGGAAATCACTCCCGCTGACACAAGGGCACTAATATGGTGTGAGAGAGTTGAACCAGGGATCTGCAACTCGTCTTGTAACTGACCCACCGCAACGCCAGCATATCCGCCCTTGACCAGTAATCGAAATAGGGCGAGACGCGTTGGATGGCCCAGTTCTTTTAATACTTTAGCAGCATTCTCTATATTCATATCGGCCTCATTTCGTTAAGTAATTCGATAATACCAGAAATATCCTTACCCTAGCGACCTCAAAATCGACCACTCATAAACAATCAAAAGCAGGGTGTCATGTGTTTAAGCATCAATAGGTATACCAAATATTTCCATTATTCTAGAAATAATATATTGAAAACACTTCGCCCAAACACTATTATTCTAGAATATTCGAAACTTTAAGTTGAAGAGGTAAAAAAATGAGTCCTGAAATGATTCTTATGATGAAAGAAACGGCAAGCATGTTCGCTTTCCTTGCCGTTGAGCTTACCCTACTATTTCTTGTCATAAGCTACCTAGTAGGTATTTTACAAGAATTTATCACCCCTCAAAAAATACAAGCGATGCTAAGCTCACGCAACGGCAGAGGTTATGTCATTGCTGCACTACTTGGGTCAATTACCCCGTTTTGCTCTTGTTCTACCATTCCATTTTTGAAAGGCTTACTCAGGGCTCGTGCCGGTTTTGGCCCTATGATGGTATTCCTGTTTGCCAGTCCATTACTGAATCCGATTATTATCGGACTATTTGTTGTCACCTTTGGCTTAAAAGTAGCACTTTTTTATTTTGTAGTAGCAATGGGAGTCTCTGTCATTGCAGGCTATATGCTTGAAAAGCTGGGGTTTGAAAGGTATGTCCGTAAAGAAGCTTATACTCTGGAAGACACTGTCACTTCATGTTGTGACACTAAACCTTCCTCCTTTTCCAGTACCTGTTGCGAAACTAAATCGACAGCAGTTGCGAACTCATGTTGCGATACTAAACCCACAGCTGTTGCGAACTCATGTTGCGATACTAAACCAGTAACGACTACTGATATAGCACCCAAAAGTAAGCCTCAGAGCCGCTGGATAAGAGTTTGGCACTCTACTTGGAAGGACTTCAAACAAGTACTACCTTATCTATTTGTGGGCATTCTGTTGGGGTCAATGATCTACGGTTTTATTCCTACAGATTTAATCGTTAAATATGCCGGTGAAGCAAAATGGTACGCTATTCCTGTGGCGGCTTTAATTGGTATTCCACTTTATATTCGCGCCGAAGCAGTAATCCCTCTCAGCGCCGCATTAGTGCAAAAAGGGATGGCGATGGGTTCTGTAATGGCCTTAATTATCGGCAGTGCAGGAGCGAGTTTAACAGAAGTCATTTTACTAAAATCCCTCTTTAAAAATCAGATGATTATTGCATTTTTAGCGGTAATTTTAAGTATGGCAATGACTGCCGGATTTCTTTATAGCTATGTATTTAGTTAACACAAAAAATAATGTTCTAACTCGATATGGCACTCACCGCATGCTCCTAAAGTGAGTGCCATAGGGCCTTTACGCCCCAAGATTAAATCATCTAAAACGTAAACCTATAACATACTGGTATTGCGAATAAATTCGCCTCGCTTAAGAGAAGCATAATGAATTCACCTATTAGTCTAAAAGCCAAAGATGATGCAATAGAATGGGCGCTAACCCATGGCATGGCGTTTAAAGAAACCCAATATTCTGCCCGCCACGCGCCATTTACCTTAACGCCGAGTTTAATCAGTCGAGGTCACTATCAATACTTAAAAGATTCTGTGCATTTACTCGGTAAACTTATTCATTCTATATCAGAAGAACATGCCTTCTTATACGATGCGATTCAACCTATTACGGCTAGCGATCCCTTTTTTGCCGCCTTGCTTGGTATACACCAGCAAGTACATTGCTCGCAGACTCCAGCGCAGAGAATGCCATTGCTCATTATGCGTAGTGACTTCATGGACGATAAGGACTTAGGGCCAAAACTAGTGGAGTTTAATGGCATTGCGGCTGGTATGGGGCCCTTTGGTCAGAGAGTGCATCAATTCCACCATTATTTGCAGCAATGGCATCAACTGCCTATAGGTGAACTTGTTGATAATCATGCCATTGAACAATTATCCGCAGGCATAGCTAAAGCAACCTTTAAGATAAAACAGGAATTTGAAGATGCGGGGCCAGCAAGATTTTTGATGATAGTGCAAGAAAATGAAGACAATGTGTTTGACCAACATTTACTCGAACTCGCGTTACAACAACAAAAGATACAAACAATTCGCAGAACCTTTAGTGAACTACAAGAACAAGTTACCACAGGCGAAAAACATAGACTGATACTCGAAGGCATAGGCACTATTGATACCGTTTATCTGCGAGCGGGTTATCAATATACAGATTATGAATCCGTTGACATCAATGGTAACAAAAACTGCCAAGCCCTGATGGCGATCCGTGTATTGATTGAAAAACATCGCGTTGCCGTCAATGCCACCGTAGGGCAACAACTGGCAACCAGTAAGCGGATGCAGATGCTGCTCTCGTCTATGGATGAAATGTCCTTGACTCAGTTTGGTTTAACGCTGCAACAAGCCAAAATGGTCAAATCCCTCCTCGGCGAGATGCGCCCCGTTACCCCAGAGAGTATCAAATTAGTCGAAGCATCCCCAATAGACACTTGGGTGCTAAAAAATCAAGGTGAAGGCGGTGGCAATTGCCTGTTTGGTACCGATATTTCACATGAATTAGCCGAGCTAGAACCCGCGCAATACCAAGCATGGTCACTGATGCGCCGCTTACACCCTAGACCGAGAGCAACACCAGCCTTAGTGGTGCGTAACGGCAAGATAGAAACCATAAATGACATGATCCCTGAAATAGGCATGTTCACCATCCACATTGATGGCGAGCCTGTGATGGAGGATAGCTCTAATAGCGACAACCCCGGTTATGCGGGATATTTAGTTCGCAGCAAATCGGCCATGGTGACTGAGGGTGGAGTTCACAGCGGCCAAGGGGTATTAGATTCGCTGATGTTTAGCGATTAACAGGGCGCGTATAAAGTAAAAAGCCACAGAATCTCATCTGTGGCTTTAACTAACAAATTAACCTATATGATTAATAAGCGGTTTTAACACCAAAACTGCGAATATAAAATACCCTTGGTCCCGTTCCCGCTTCAGGTTTCAACTGCATCGGTTTATGCAATTTAATCAACTGGGATACCTTGCTCTGCGGATCATCTAAATCACCAATCACCCGCGCTTCAGATGGACAAGCGTCAACACAGGCAGGATTCAACCCCTTATCAAGCCTATGATCACAGAAAGTACATTTCTCTGTAGTGCGTCTTGGTCGTGTAACAGGGTAAGTATCACCCCGCTCTGGGTTTTCATTGGGTGATGCAGCAGCCCCCGTGCGTTTGAGCAGCATCAGTGGAGATACAGTTCCGTTCGCGACCACCTCTGAGTCATCCTGCCAACGACGATGTGGTGTTGCCGCATTAAAACTAATCACGCCGTATGGGCAAGCATTCATACACTTCTTGCAACCAATACATTCATCATTGTTTTGCAGCGTTAAGCCGCGCTTATCTTTGTGCATAGCCCCTGTCGGGCAGACTTTTACACAAGGTGCATCATCACAATGATTACATAAGGTCGGTATATAAGTGTATTTTACATCAGGAAAAATCCCCTCAGTGGTGGCAATATGATGCGACCAATGAATACCGTCGTTCGTGTTGTTCTCTGTTTTACAGGCTAAGCTACAGCCACCACACCCTACACATTTTTGTAGGTCAATCACCATTCCTAATCTCATAGTGGGTTACCTCACACTTTCTCAACACGAACACGGATATGACCATAGAATGCCGACGCGCCACTTAAGCGATCGTACCTGTCTGCAATCAAGTCATTATTTGAGCCACCTCTTGGGGTTATGCCAAATTTGGTACTGGCGTAACGTCCATAGGCCCAATGCCCTTGGCCAAAACACTTAGCCACAGTGCCAGGACGGACACCTTCCCATAGCTTCGCCTTACAGGTCAGCGTACCCACAGGGCTTGTAATGCGGATTTCATCACCGTCTTTGAGGCCAAATTTCTTGCCGTCTATCGGGTTGAATTTAGCCACATCTTCATTCGCCACATCACCAGGATCGACATCTTTAAACTCGTAGTACCAAGGACTATTTGCAGTTCGACCTTCTTTGTTTAGACGTGACTTTTGATCCACGAGTAACAGCGGGAACTCGGCTTCGTCACCAAATCGATAGGGTTCTTCATAATGAGGGATAAATACCAATTGACCACGAGCTTGGTAGTCACAAGCTTTCATTACCTCATCTATGCTGACTTTGTGTTTATCAGCATGTTCTTGCAACGCTTTTTCCAAGGTCTTACTGTAAAACTCAAACTTAGAGGTTTCTGTTTTGAACTTACCCCAGCGAGACTCAAGCTTATAAGGAGAGCTATTCCACACCCCTTTTTGCACGAACTCATCCCATGAATTGAGCTTATCACCGTATTTAGACGCATCTTCTTTCCACAGCGGCGCAGTCAAGAATCTGACCATCAACTTCGCAAACTCAGCTTCATCCGCAGCAGGTTTACCTGTTTCAGGATCGACAATTTGTTCATTGATATAACGCCATGGTGCATCAAATCCTTTATCTGCCAGCTTTTTAGCTAACATGTAAGGGATTTCAGATTCATCGATACGGGTATCCCATAGACGTTTAATCGAGGGTTGTTGAATTGAAACCTGTGCAACACCATTACCGATAGAATCCAACACACCCCATTTTTCAAACATATGGTGGCTAGAAGGTAATAACACATCAGCAAACCAACTGAATTCGGACACGTTGGTGGTCACATGGGCCATGAAATCGACTTTGCTTAAGGCTTCATCCCAACGTTTCCCTTCAGGATTGGAAAAGTTGAAGTTATTAAAATAAGCTAAAATCACTTTTATTTCATAAGGATCAGCAGCGAGCATGCCATTAGGGACGTTACCCGTGATCACCCCACCTCCAGGCTTACCTTTAGCAATGGCAGGGAATGCTAAACGACCACGTTGGTCAATTTTTTCTTTTTTGACACCTTTAGCAGCAATCTCATCCATATAGGCTTTTGCCTCTGGATATTCTTTCAGGAGAGGCGTTTTGTTACCTGGGAATAAACCCCCTTTACTATCGATACCACCAAATAAGCCATTTAAAGCATGGCAAGAAATCGAAGTATATGTTCCGCGGGCTTGCATCACTGCGCCACGGGAAGTCCATACTTGCACCGCAGGTGCCGCCGCCCCCATATCTTTAGCAATGGCAATAATGGTTTTAGGGTCTATACCAGTAATTTTGCTCGCCCATTCTGGCGTATAGTCTTTAAGAGCTTGGTTCCACCACTCCACTAAACCGTAGGTATGGGTTTCTTTAAAGCTCTCGATACTGACGGTTTTACCCGCTTTAAACAGGTTTTTACCCTCAATAAAATCACCAACAAAAGGCTTATGCCATACACCTTCAACCAAGGCGACATGGGCAATGGCTAGGGCCAGCACACTGTCTTGACCAGGTTCAATCGGGATCCATTTATGGGCTTTGGCCGCCGAAGCAGAAAGCCTTGGGTCGACTACGACGACTGTAGCCTGATCGAGGGAATCACCCCATGTCTGCGAATAAAACGAGACTTGACGGTTACTCGCAATGGGATCGGCGCCAAATGACAAAATAAATTTAGCATTTTTGATATCGTACTGGTTATATCCCCAGTTACCATCTAGATAATACGGTCCCATTTTATGGGCTTCAGCACACACTGAACTATGGGAAATATTATTGGGAGAACCAATCAGATTGGTCATCTTTTTATAGAGTAAATCAGTGATATGCGAATATCTACCGCGAAGGAGCGCATATTTATGGGGCTCATTAGCTTCGCGTAAAGCAATGATTTTATCCGCTAACATATCCAGCGCTTTATCCCAAGTAATAGGGACAAATTTAGGATCTTGATCGCGGCCTTTTTTAGGATTAGTTCGCATCATTGGTGTACGCAATCTATCGGGATCGTAAACCTGCTGTAAGCTTAAGTGCTGGCGAGGGCAACTGGACATACCGTGTACGCCGGAGTTTGGATTACCCCTCACTTTTAATGCTCGGCCATCCATCACATAAATCTGCTTAGCGCACCATGAGGTACAACCTTGGCAGGTCGTCGCTAACCACTCTCCAGTGCCGGTTCTACGCAAAGGCGCAGGTAATTCTGCAGCAATACTATCAACGATAGGGGTAAAGGATAAGGTCCCACCAATACCTGTTAATACCGTGCCCGCCGCAGTTGACTTGAGTAGCTGGCGCCGCCCCAAGTTGACTTGAATTTCTTTTTTCATTTCCACACTCCTGATAAGGGTATGGAATTTAATATATATCTTTTAGGGTATGTAACTGCGATTTAGATCAATTAATACACAAGTATCCTTTACTGAAATTTACAATTGTGAAACTAAGTTGAAAAATATAAAAAATGTGATCAAGAACAATATCCTGAAGTTTAGTAAAAAAATTTACACGTATAAAGATGATCTATTTCAGATTTTTTAGATTTTAATGACGAATATCCTCAGTATGTTTGACTCCCCTTTTTTGAAGCGTATAGTATATATGAAAATTCATATGTTTATATGAAGTGATTTTTAAGGCGCCTGTTACCACCTTTTATCGCCTCCACTTTCAAACCAAAATCAATTTTATGGGGAAAAGTTATGACTCAATTTTCAATATTCGATCCCGCTTTATGTTGCAGCTCTGGCGTGTGTGGCACTGAAGTTGACCAAGCACTCGTCACCTTTGCCGCCGATTGCCAATGGCTAAAACAACAAGACATTACAGTAGATCGCTTTAATTTATCCCAACAGCCCATGGCCTTTGCAGAAAATGCCCTTGTCAGACGCTTTTTAGAAACATCTGGTACAGAATCCCTACCGCTTATTCTCCTAAATGGTGAGATGATATTAGCGGGCCGTTATCCAAGTCGGCAGGAACTAGCCCGTTGGGCGAAGATCGATATCGCAGAACCTGCGAAAAATATCGCTCCTTGTTGCAGTGGCAAAACCTCTTGCTGTTAGTCAACTCACGTTTGGAAACACCAAGGATAATCTAATGAAATTTATTCAGAATCCGCCCGCATTCCTCTTCTTTACCGGTAAAGGCGGTGTTGGTAAAACATCGCTATCCTGCGCGACAGCAATTACCTTAGCTGACAGTGGTAAGCGGGTGTTGTTGGTCAGTACCGATCCCGCATCCAATGTAGGTCAAGTTTTCGGACAAACCATAGGTAATAAACTCACGCCAATAGACAGCGTTGCGGGACTAACGGCACTGGAAATTGATCCTCAAGCAGCTGCAGAGCAATACCGCGCTCGTATTGTGGATCCCGTCAAAGGCCTATTACCGCCAGATGTAGTTCGCAGTATTGAAGAACAACTCTCTGGTGCCTGTACCACTGAAATTGCCGCCTTCGATGAATTCACCGGTTTATTAACCGATGCATCGCTACTGCAAGATTTCGATCATATTATTTTTGATACCGCACCAACGGGGCATACGATTAGGCTGTTACAACTCCCTGGGGCTTGGAGCAGCTTTATCGAGACTAACCCCGAGGGCGCTTCCTGTCTTGGCCCATTAGCGGGCCTCGAAAAACAGGCGGAACGCTACTCGCAAGCATTAGCTGCACTGGCCAATCCCGACAAAACACGCTTGATCTTAGTTGCGCGTCCACAGCAATCCACCCTGATAGAAGTGGAGCGCACTCACCAAGAATTGCGCCAAGTGGGCCTTAAGAATCAATATCTGGTGATTAACGGCGTATTGCCCAAAGGCGCAGCACTCAATGATCCCCTTGCCTCAGCACTCTACCAACGTGAACAAGCGGTGCTCACCAATTTATCCCCCATTCTCACGGCATTACCTCACGAAACGCTGATACTTCAATCGATGAACCTGGTAGGCGTTGCGCCATTACGCCAACTCTTTATGCCTGCAGAAGACATAGATTTACCCGCAATGGATGAGCAAGACCAATGTAAGCAAGACAGTCAGCCCCAAGTGCCAACACTGGATAGTTTAATCAGTGAAATCGCGCAGCAGGACCATGGCCTTATCATGCTCATGGGCAAAGGTGGTGTCGGGAAAACTACGCTGGCCGCCGCCATTGCGGTCAGATTGGCAGAGCTGGGCTTAGATGTGCATTTGACCACATCAGATCCTGCCGCGCATCTAGAACAAACGCTGCATGGTCAATTGGCGAATTTGCAAGTCAGCAGAATCGATCCCGTCGAAGTCACCACTCGCTACCGCGAACAGGTGTTAGCAACGAAGGGCAAAGCGTTAGATGTCCAAGGTAAAGCCTTGTTAGAAGAAGATTTACGTTCGCCATGCACCGAAGAAATTGCCGTATTCCAAGCCTTTTCGCGCATTATCCGCGAGGCGGGGAAACGCTTTGTGGTAATGGATACCGCGCCAACGGGGCATACCTTATTGCTGCTTGACGCTACCGGCGCCTACCACCGTGAAGTAGCTAAACGTATGGGAGAAACAACTCACTATTCAACGCCAATGATGCAGTTGCAAGACAAAGAGCGCACTAAGGTATTATTGGTCACTTTGCCCGAAACTACCCCTGTGCTCGAAGCCGCGAATTTGCAGGAAGATTTGCGCCGCGCAGGGATTGAACCTTGGGCATGGCTTATCAATAATAGCCTCGCCGTTGCCAGAACGACCTCGCCATTATTAAAAGTACGCGCTCGCCATGAACTGGTGCAAATAGAGAAAGTGCAACAGGGCTTAGCCTCTCGGTTGGCATTAATCCCATTGCAGCAAGAAGAACCCATTGGTATTACGCGATTAAGCCTACTGGCAAAACAACATTAATGTATCCTTATGGGCATTATTTTAGGGTTACGGGTAGACGGTATCTGCCCTTTTAGGAGCTTGTATGTGGTTAGCTGGGGCAATTTTTGTACTCACCATAGTGTTAGTAATTTGGCAGCCTAAGGGATTAGGCATAGGTTGGAGTGCCACCTTGGGCGCCGTATTGGCTCTACTACTGGGTGTGGTGCACTTAGGGGATATTCCTGTGGTATGGAATATTGTCTGGAATGCGACCGCCACCTTTATTGCCGTGATCATCATCAGTTTATTATTAGATGAGTCGGGATTTTTCGAATGGGCCGCGCTGCATGTGGCCCGTTGGGGCAAAGGTCGTGGCCGTTTACTCTTTACTTACATAGTGTTACTCGGCGCTACTGTTGCCGCATTGTTCGCCAATGATGGCGCGGCGCTGATCCTCACCCCCATAGTAATTGCGATGTTACTGGCTCTGGGCTTTAGCGCCGGAGCGACCTTAGCCTTTGTAATGGCGGCGGGTTTTATTGCCGATACCGCGAGTTTGCCGTTAATCGTCTCTAACTTAGTGAATATCGTTTCGGCTGACTTCTTCAACATAGGCTTTAACGAATATGCTGCAGTGATGGTGCCCGTCGATATTGCCGCTATTAGCGCCACCTTAGTCATGCTGCATCTGTTTTTCCGCAAAGATATTCCCGCGACCTACGACTTGCAAAAACTACGCGAGCCTAAGGCCGCCATTCGCGACCTCAACACCTTTAAAACCGGTTGGGGTGTATTAGTCTTGCTCTTGGTGGGCTTTTTTGGCTTAGAACCACTCGGTGTGCCCGTGAGTTTAGTGGCTGCCGTGGGTGCCCTGATCCTGTTTGTTGTCGCGAAAAAAGGCCATGCCATAGATACCACTAAAGTACTTCGCGGCGCGCCATGGCAAATCGTAGTCTTTTCATTAGGCATGTATTTGGTTGTTTATGGTCTTCGCAACGCAGGCTTAACCGATTACCTATCAAGCGTATTAAATAGCTTGGCAGAACAAGGGCTTTGGGCTGCCACTATGGGCACAGGCTTCTTGGTCGCCTTTTTATCGTCCATCATGAACAACATGCCCACAGTGTTAATTGGCGCCCTGTCGATAGACGGTAGCAATGCAACTGGCGTGATTAAAGAGGCCATGATTTACGCGAACGTAATTGGTAGCGATTTAGGTCCCAAAATCACCCCCATCGGCAGTTTAGCAACCTTGTTATGGCTGCATGTACTGGCGCAGAAAAATATCAATATTACCTGGGGTTATTATTTCCGCGTCGGCATTGTGATGACAGTACCAGTGCTATTTGTCACCCTAGCGGCACTGGCGCTGCGCCTCTCCTTCTAATCTTCTTCCATGGGCACTAGAGCATCTATTTAGTGCCTATGGATAAATTTATAAGCGATTATTTATCAGAGACATGTTATGACTAATATGATTGATGACAGCATTAAGATTTACCACAATCCAGCCTGTGGCACATCGCGCAACACTTTAGGCCTTATCCGCAATTCAGGGGTTGAACCGACCATAATCCTCTACCTTGAGACGCCACCGAGCCGACAAACTCTGCAGCAACTGATTGCGGAGATGGGTATTTCGGTACGCAGTTTACTGCGGCAAAATGTTGAGCCCTTTACCGTATTAGGCTTAAGTGAAGATAAGTTTAGCGACAGTGAATTAATCGATTTTATGCTTGAGCACCCGATCCTAATTAATCGCCCTATCGTCGTTACTCCATTAGGCACTCGCCTCTGCCGCCCCTCGGAACAGGTATTGGATATTATACCCAAACCCCAACTGGGTGCTTTTACTAAAGAAGACGGTGAAGTGGTTATTGATGCCAATGGGCAAAGAGTGGCTCAATAACATTTTCGTTTATAGATTACTCCCTAAACGCTGCTTAATCTCAAAATAAACGCCTGCGAAGCTAATGACTTCGCAGGCGTTTTTTAACCTTGATAACCGCGTTTATTACCCTACCGCTTAAGTTATATCAGCTGATGCTGGTTCTGGTGTAGATGCCATAAAAGTATACAGAACAGGAACCAGAAATAGCGCAACAAAGACATTTAATAGCAAACCACCTATCGCTGCAGCGGCCATAGGACGCAATAACTCCCCTCCTTCCTCAAATGCAAATGCTAACGGTGTAAAGCCTAATACGGCGGGTAATACCGTCATCAGTCGAGGACGAAGTCGACTCAAACCTGCATCAAATGTCGCTTTCAACAAGGTCATACCCTGTTGTTTTTGACGCTCAGCGGTTTGGATCAGTAACACACCATCAATAACATTGGCCGCTAGCACTATCATAGCCGCAATGATCACGGTAGCTCCAAACGGTTGACCTGCTAAGAAGAGCCCATATCCAATACCTGTAAGGCAAAAAGGTGCGGCAAATAAGATCACCAAAGGAAGGCGAATACTATTAAATTGTACCGCTAAGACAATAAAGGAAAAAAATACTGCATAGCCCAGAATACTTTGCACTGTCGTTTGCATTTGCGTCATTTGCAATGCCTTACCGCCTATCGAATAAGTGTATCCCGTAGGCCAAGTTGTCTCTGTAAGAATATTAGTGACCAATTCTTTTGCTGAGTTAAGATCAGTTGCTGACGGATCACAACGTACAATTACTTGTTTTATCTGATTTTTTCTAATTATTTCAACAGGACCTGTTGCTGCGGTCACTTTAGCTACGTCTTTAAGGCGCACATAATGACCAGAAGGCGTGGCTATAGAGATATTTTCAACATCAGAGCGCGACC
The DNA here is from genome assembly GCF_018224605.1 of Shewanella sp. M16. NCBI lineage: Bacteria > Pseudomonadati > Pseudomonadota > Gammaproteobacteria > Alteromonadales > Shewanellaceae > Shewanella > Shewanella sp. M16. The sequence goes on from NZ_JAGTUL010000025.1 coordinate 19,186, forward strand.
GTAACTGTGACTCAGGCATAATGATTCGGATATCATACAACTCACTCGCCTCTCGATAACGTGTCGCCACACTTCCATTAATGTAGCCGTTAAGAACGTGGGCAATTTCCTTAGTAGATAAGCCATGTTCGGCGGCCAGAGTCCTGTCAATATCAACTTGCCATTCAGGCTTCGAAGAATCAAGCGAGACATAGACATTGGTTAATTCGGGCCTTTCGGCTAATTTTGCCGCCAATTTATTCGCCACATCAAAAAGTGTATCAACTTCTGAGCCATTAATTTCAACTTCAATTTCGGCCTGTCCCACAGAGCGAATACCCCGCATCTTTGCCTGATTGACCGCTAATATCGCCCCCGGGGCTAGCAACTTAGCCACCTTAGGCCGCAATTCTTTAATGTATTCCGTAGTAGTAATTTTACGCTCACTGGAGGGGACAAGTTCAATATCGACTTCACCTTCATTACCAATTTTATTGGTATACAGTCCCCTGACCGCACCACCTGAAAGCGCAAAAACACTACGAACTCGCTGATCGCCTATCACTAATGCTTCAACTTGCTGTGCTATGGCATCCATGCGAGCTAAATTCGCCCCCGCAGGCATTCGAATTTTAACGACTATACGGCCATCATCAACAGCGGGGAAAAATTCAGACCCTGCGGACTTAAACAGCAGCACACCACCGATTGCAACACCAATAAATATAAATATAGTGGTTAACCTAAACTGCAATGCGCTATGCAACAAGACGCCATAAGCCCAGCGTAAGCCATGGTTAATCTTCTCACTGAAGGCAAATTCGCGTTGATTGGCTTTTAATAACACGCCACCTAGCATGGGAGTCAGTGTGATAGCGGCAAGACCTGCAATGATCATCAAACCAAGGATAACTAGGACTAACTCTTTAAATAGTAAGGTGATTAGCCCAGGCACGAGTAAAAACGGAACAAACAGCGCTATAAAGGTCACTGTCGCTGCCATAATCGCCCCACCCACTTCCAGTGTAGCCTCCTCGGAGATGGATTGTGGGTTAGCCTTATCATGTAAACTACGCAGCCGGGAAATATTTTCAACCACTATAATTGATGTGTCGGGTAACACCCCAATCGCAACGACAAGACCACCAAGGGAAAAAATATTGAGTGAAAAGCCTGCGAGGTGCATTAAAAAGAAATTCACCAATAATGCAAATGGCAAGGCTATCGCAATAATTAACACTTGCCTTGAGTTACCTAAAAATACGAATAATACCAGCACAACCAGCGCCATAGCCTCTAAGGCAGTGTTACGTACACCACGGATAGAATCATTGATATAGTCGGCTTGGTTTTCAACTAAAGTGAATTTGATATCCTTAGGAAAAGATGGCGCTAACTCCGCTAAACGGTCCTCAACATTATCTACCGTTGTGACAGTATTAGCGTCGGCTTGTTTAATCACGTTAACTTTAACCGCCGGATGACCATTTAAGCGGGTCAGCATACGAATGTCTTCATGGCTATCTTTAACCTCGGCCACATCCCTGACACGAACAATGTTGCCATTATTATCGCGGCTTAATACGAGATCTTGAATAACAGCTAACTGCCTAAACTCCCCCATCACCCTCACTATATTCTCACGGTATTGGCCAGTCACCCTTCCGCCAACCCGTTGTAAATTCTCAGCAGCGAGGACCCGTTCTAACGTGGTGAGATCTAATCCGTGGGCTTCTAGTTTTTCATCATCCACAAAAATACGAATTTCACGCTCAAGACCGCCGGCAACATCAATAGCGGCTACGCCACCGGCAGATAACAGTCGCTGAGTTAACCATGAATCAACCCAAGTACGCAGCTGAGTCAAATCCATATGTTCCGACTCAAACACAGCTTGTACTATCGGTAATTGTGACGGATCGGCTTTGATGATGACGGCAGCCTCAATATCAACAGGCAGCTCCTTGGTGGAGCGATTAAACGCCGCTAACGTATCTTGATATGCAACATCAACATCAACACCGTAACGGTAATTGACATCCAATTGATATAGGCCCTCTATCGCGCTAGATGAAAGATAATCTAGACCATCTACTGAGGCGAGTTCACGCTCAATAGGATCGGCTAAGTTTTGGTCTATATCCTCAGGTGTTGCACCCTGCCAAACTATCGATAACTTGATGAGAGGGTATTTAACCGAAGGTAAGAAATCGACAGGTAGCATATTCAGATTTAGCGCCCCAAAAATAGCTAAACCGAAAGCCAATACAGCCGTTGAAATTCGACGAGAAATAGCGGCTTTAATGATCATTTCACAACACCCGCGCTATTGTTTTTAGCGGGTTGCTCCAATACTCTTACTGCAGAGCCATTTTTCACCCGTTCAATGCCAGTTAGAACGATCTTCTCGCCCGCTTTCAGTCCCGATAACACTTCAATTTGATCATCCTGCTCTAGACCAGTTTCGACTAATCGTCGAGTGGCTATATTATCAGTCACCACAAACACACTTTTGTCATTTCCTTGCACTTGAAGCGCATCAATCGGTATGACAAGGGTATTTTCGTGTTTTTGTTGTATTGCACTGATCCGCGCAAACATACCTGGAATAAACTCATTTACAGGCAGCGCCGCCTCAAAAAGACGCGTACGTAACTTTCTATCTAAATCGGGATAAGCTCGAATAATCTCTAATTCAAATTCCTTCCCAGCAAGCCCATCAAAAGTCGCTTTAATTTTATGCCCCTTCTTAAGCGCTAAAGCTTGGGCTTCTGCGACGCTAAATCGTAATACCAAACTATCTGGATCATACATTTCAACCAAGGGACTACGGGGTATAACGAAATGACCATCTGAAACCAAGACTTTAGATATAATCCCTGACCAAGGCGAGGTCACGATGTAATCATTAAGAGCTTGTTTTGCTTGGCTCAATGCCGCCTTCGCTTTTTCTAATGATGCTAGTGCTTCGTCTAACTGCTCCTCAGGTAAAGTATGCTGCTTAACTAAAGTTTCAATACGCTTTAAATTTAATACTTGTTTACGTACTTCTTCAGCGGCAGATGTTTGAAAAGAATTAGCCGCATGAGTTCGTCCAATGCGTAAAATCTCTTGTCCTAAATTAACAGTGTCCCCCTCGCGCACCACAAGATTAAGAATCGGACCTTCTGCCGGAGAGGCCAAACTCGCCATTTTTGTTGGCTCAATTGTTCCAGTCAATACAATATACTGGCTAAACGTTTGATTTGTGACTTTAAAAAGGCTAACTGCAGGAGGTAGTTGCGACTTTTTAGACGTTGACTTAGCCATCATCTCTGCCGTTAATTTACTTTCAGCATATTGTGTTTTTGAGGAAAAATTAAGACCCCAAACTACTATCCCAATTAATAGAATAAAGGTACTTCCAACTATTAACACCAACGTTTTTTTCACAGGAAGGACCTCACAAGATAAGCATTGTTAGGAATAAAATTATGCTAAAACAAAGATGGAACGAAAATATTCACCCAAGCGTAATAGGCACCAATGATGATAAACACCACGCCAGTGATTTTTCTGGCCCAATGCTCAAACGTCAAAATATGGTTGTAGGCTTTAGCAACACGATGGGCGCTAACGCCAAGCAAAATAGCGAAAACTAAAACCGGCAGCCCAGTCGCAAAACCATAAATCGCTGGCAGTGCAATACTCGATTGTGACTCTAGTGCAAGCGGCAGCAGCGAACCAAAGAAGAGCGCGGCGGAAGTCGGACAAAATGACAGCGCAAATAACACGCCTAGCAGTAAAGCTCCTACATATCCCTGAGGGTTGATTTTAGACTTTAATTTTTCGATTAAGGCACCATCACCCGGTAGACGCAACGTCAATAACTCCAGCAAAAACATCCCTACCAATATCAAAATCGGACCTAATAGTAGGTTCATATATTTCTGAAGCGCGACGGATAATGTCATTGTCGAGAGCAAACTGCCAACCAATATCACACCAATCACCAAATAACTCAGCATGCGCCCTATCGTGTAGGCAAGCCCAGTACCCACTACCCGATAAGGCGATTGTATTCCTTTACTGATATAGGAAATGGCCGCCACATTGGTGGCCAAAGGACAGGGACTTATAGAGGTTAAAATGCCAAACCAAAAGGCCGATAACAGCATGACTGCCCACTCATCCATGGGGGAGCTCCTTGGGAGATGGCGCCGCGAGGGTTTGATTTGCCTGAATTTGATTAACCATTGCGTTAATCTCTTCAGTCAAATATTGGCTGAATGCCAGCTCGTTGTTGGCCAACTCCCACACACGGTCTAACCGTCGCCAATCTGTATCCACGCCATTATGGGTATTAGCAATCACCACGGTACGAAATACCAACTGATAATCATCGATGTAATGCTGGTTTTCAGGCAAATCGACATTCACCAAATTTAACTGCATTTCACCATCGCGCACTTGCTTGAAAAACTGATTCATCACAGTAGACTGTGTGAATTTTTCCATGCGGACACACGTTGTACAGCGCTGATTTCCATGAAAATAATAAACATTCAGCCCATCTTTTAATTGAGGTGACACGCTGGCAGCGATATCCGCATTGTTAGTTTTAGCAGCGGTTATCGTGCCAAATTGCTGATACCCAACCAACCCTAAGCCTACACAAACCACAGTGAGCAGCAGGTAGCGGACAATTTTTTTAACGTTCATGCCGACTCCTTTATGCCACTAAGCTGTATGGGCTTGAAGCAAGGTCATGAGTTCATCAACACTGGCAAGTCGTCCCATCAGCTTTATTTGCTCGTCGACCACCAACGCCGGTGTCGACATTACGTTGTAGGCCATAATTTTCTCAATATCAGTCACTTTAGTTAGCTGGTAATCAAGATTAAGTGCTTGCGCCGCGGCATTAGTAGCCTCTGCCAATTTTTGACACTTTGTACAACCCGTACCGAGAATTTTAATATCCATAATTTAGCCTCACTTGGTTACTTCGTTATTTTGCCATTTAACCAAATGATAAGTCTGAAACTACTCCATTAATGCGATCTGCTTCTGAATTTGTTGATCTAATAAACCATCAATGCAATGTAACGATGTCAGTAAGCATGGCATGGTGAGACGATAAAAAATCTGCTTACCTCGTTTTTCCATATCCACAATTCCAGCATGGCGCAAAACGGATAAGTGCTTAGAAATTGTGGAAAAATCAACATCAACGCCCTCAACAAATTCACATACACATTTTTCACCCTTTGTTAGTTGCTCTACCATCCATAATCGCGTTGGATGCCCCAGAGCTTTGAAAATATTAGCTTTTAATATGATGCGTTGTTTCATTACTGACATCCCTTAACTCTACAGTGGCTAAATCAGTGATAAGTATAAAATAATCGAGCTAAAAAAACGTTGGTGAATAACGCAAAGTGACATCTATTTTATTGACTGAACACAAGATTCTAAATTCAAGTATTGAATGTCAATTCTCTGTTGTTGATAAACAATGAACTCTTTGAAAATATTTCTAAGTTTGCTTTCTAACTATGAAAACTAATGCTTAATTGGTACTGATTACAATCGAAACTGAACAACGCTAAATTACTCTGGAATACAAATTGTTAGATGTTCAGATCTAGTGGCGAAAAATATCTATAGGTAACGCTTTGCTAATTGGCTGGCGCAGCGTAGCCAGTCCAGTTCTGGCTACGATTTTTGTGGGCGGAACAAAATTAAACAACTTATTATGTACTACGTGCGTGGTGCAAAAATGATAATTACCATACCCAAAATTGCCACGCCTGAGCCAACAAAATCCCAGGTTGTTGGTTTGATTCCATCTACTACCCACAGCCACAAAATAGCCATAAAAATATAAACACCACCATAAGCGGCATAAACTCTGCCTGCTGCTGTTGGATGTAAGGATAACAACCAAGCAAACACAGCAAGACTAATGGCGGCCGGAATCAGCAACCAAATCGATTTTCCCTCACGCAACCAAAGGTATGGTAAATAACAACCAACAATCTCTGCCAAAGCAGTAATTAAAAAAAGAACTAAGGTTTTCATTTCAGTCAAAATACGATACCTCTGATTGATTGCACATAACACCTTAAGTAAGTGCGCCACTTTTTGGCGTAGCGTAGCATATTTATACTGGTTAAGCCTTGCTTCAGGAGTGTGAAGTCCAACGGAACAAAACGTACGCTAAGTCAATTCGTTCTGCTCTGATGGTTGCTTCTGCGGCCTGAGTTGCCCACTTAGTACTTGTTCAATAAGGGTAAACGAATAATGCCCCAGCATGTTCACGTGTTTATCGCTGATCGGGGATAATCTAAGTACAGCTTCTATACTCCTGAAAGAGTTATTTACTCTCTCATTGCGGCAAGTATGATCGTAAGGTTTCCACAAGAAAGAGCTCAAGAGTATGCAGGTATCGACAACTTGAGTAGTGTCACGTTGCTCATATCCGAAGTAGGTCGCTATTAGTATATCTATACACAAGGATACCACTAGACGAACCACCATTTAGGGTATACCCCAAGCAAACTAACCACATCACATTGCCAATTGGTTCGCTATATATTGATTTAAAACCCTACTCGCACTAGCATCGTAAACCACATCCTAAAAACACCAAATGAGGCAAAATGTTTATTCGGGCCTACCTACGCGCATCAACAGATGAACAAGATGCCAATCGAGCCAGAAATGAGTTGGTTCAGTTTTCAGAAAGTAAAAATGTTCGCATAGCCAGTTTTTATACTGAGACGCAATCAGGGGCGAAAATTGAACGGCCTGAACTTGGGCGCTTAATCATGGACTCTCACCCTGGTGATGTTTTACTCATAGAAAAAGTCGATAGATTGTCTCGCCTCCCCTTTGAGCAATGGAAGGTCCTAAAAAGTAAATTGGTAAAAGCCTATATTCATATTGTTGTTGTTGACCAGCCAATGACACATGGGATCTTAAATAACACTGAAGAACATACCATGATCGCAAAGGTACTGACTGAGTTCATGATTGATTTAGCCGCGGCCATGGCCAGAGATGATTACGAGACAAGAAGAAAGCGACAAGCACAAGGCATCGAAAAGGCCAAAACCTTAGGTAAATACCTTGGGCGTCAGCCTAACCATGGATTGAGGCACAATATTCGGTTACTACTCGATGAAGGGAAAAGCTGGTCACAAGTGCAGAGTCTGCTTAAATGCAGTCGTTCTACCATTGCCAAGGCTGCTAAGTTGAATGAGCTAAAAACCGATGAATCAATTCTCTAAAGATTTGATTCATTCTAAGGCAAAAAAAAGCCCCGTTGGAAGGAAGATACGGGGTGAAAATCAGTCTGGTGTAGAGTGATTCACTGGTTCATTTTTGACAACGTCTTTCTCACCTGCACATGCTGCGGAGAGTGCTTTTGTATAAAATGGAGCGCAGCGAAAACACAAAAATTAGCGTAGCAGTATGTGTCAGCGTGCAGCAATTTGTTATACATTGGCTTTCGCTAGATCCTCCCATTCGAACGAAATGCCAAGAACTCCATTGACCTTTTTCACTACCTCACTATTTGTTAGATCTAGATAAGCAAACCGATCAGCTTCATGATGCATACGACTAACCAAATAGTAAAATGAAGCTAACATTTCTGTATTTGCTCTAAATTTTCCAATTAGGAGCACAAAATCTTCCGCACTCTTCGCTTGCCCAATCAGGTCTGAATTTTTATTAATTTTATCTGCAAGAGACTTTAGTGCTTTAACAGCCATTCTTTGATCGCTAGACAGCTCTAGCAAAGACTTGCTAAGCAAGGTTTCCAAAGATAAGAATTCTAGACGAGGAGCTAGGGTAAGCTCATAAAAACGATCATTAAACTTTTGACCTTTATCAGCCTTCCAAAGTATCCAGTATGATTCATAATAATTTTTTACGTATGAGGATGCTGCCTTTTCATAATCAGCCAACTCAGCATAAAAACAATCAATAGCTCTTTTTGACTCTGACTTTGACTTTCTACTTTCGATATAAGGAACTAGATAGACACCTAAACCAACACCAGCCAGTGGCATTAAATCCTTTACCCATTCATAGGACATAAGTTGACTCCATGTGATGTATAACGTTGTGTTCAACCGCAGTTTGTAAGTAGCACATTGCGATAAACCTTGGGCAGCAATTCGCTAAATGCGCTACTTACAAACTGTCGAGTGGAGGCGCGAAGCGCCGGAACGGTGTTGGAACACTTTGTATGGTCTATTTCCCGAGAATTGCTTCGGCTGTAAACTTATGGTCAAGAGCATTTTCAACTAATTTTTTGTATAAGATATATTGTTGGTTGGCATATTTCAAACGGTGTAACTCTTTGATATAAAAGTATTGTTCAAAGTTAATCTTGTACAACTCAAGTAGCCCATCAGCATTTTTCAACTCTTGTGTAGCTAGTACATATTGTTCACTTTTTGACAATGGTAAAGCCTCAAATAAGTCAATGTTATATCGCCATGGGTTTGCTTTTAGCTCGTATTCCCACATGGTTAAGTATCCAGAGGACTCATAAATATCAGTGATTTCGCTATCGTATTTAGGGTCCGCTATAAGAGCTTTAGTAATATCTGAAAGTGATTGGATTTTGTTACCTAACATTTTTCTAGCAGATTTGAGTATGTTGTTTGTAATTTCAGCTTGATTCTTGATAGGATCATAGCTATTAGCAAAGTCAATTTCATTCGGTTCAGCTTGATACACACAACCTTTAACTTCTTTTACAAACATAGAATCAGCGATTTCTTGCGGTAAACACGCATCACTGTTTGCAACAAGTTTGACACCTGCCGACTCAAAAGCTTTTGCGACCAAACTAGAACAAAACTGCCTTTTCGAATCTAGTTTTGTAAAAACTTTAACGAACGCATTAGCAGCACTAACCTTTGAATAGGAAGTTCCAACTTGTAGCCGCGCATAAATTATGGCTTTTTCTGCTACAACGGGATCGTCCACTCGCATAACTTTTACATATTGAAGCTCATCTATTAGTAATCGCTGAGTATTACTAGAATGCACCCCATAGAGATCAGAATGAATATAGCTCGATTCACCAACATACAAAATAGCATGTGAGAAATTTGAATTAGTAATCTTACAAATTAATGAGCTGTTCTTTTCATTCGAGCGAGTGAGAATGATGTCTCCGAGCTTCAACTTTGATCTGTCTAATAGATACATAATACTTCCTAGAAACCTAACGAACCAGTTAATGATAAATTTAACGTTAGCGATAACATTTAACTAAGTGAAAATGGCAAACGGTAAATTTTCCCTTTAGAACTGTTCATCAGGATAATGAACCTACCTTATTACAAATACTTAATAACCAATCTAAATTTTCAAATGGTATCATTTCATGATGTTTAGGTACAGGTTTGTCATTTTCGGCTTCACCAACAAAAACTACAGGAACACTTTTTTCAGGGAACTTAAAAGTGCTATTTAGTTTTGCAAAATAGATGATTGTTTCTTGCAGTTTAGCACTCTTAACGTCTATATACTTAGAGAATAACTCCTCTATAATTTTCATATATTTATTTAAATGAGGATAAAGATCGAAGACCTCGTCACAACTTTGGATGTCATTTTTAATTTTACCCCATTTATAACCACAACTAAGTAACTCATCTCTTTTCATGTTTACAAGCAAGGTTATTTTATCTTTCGTCTTATCTTGGTTCACATTTAGCGATGATATTGGCAAACTATGATGTTGCGAATAGTTTCTTAACTCATAAGTGAATCTGTAAGAAAATGAGGATTTATGTAGTTTATTTCGATATTCATTCCATTCAAAATGCTCAGATGTCTTTTTAAGATTGCATTCCGAGTTGACAAGAAATGTATTCGCTGAGGTTATAAAATTTGTAATTTTTACAGACAAATCACTCATCAATGAAAGATATTGAAAAACAACCCCTTTACCAGGTTTCATATTCTTCGTAAAGTTAATCCCAATATTAAAACTAGAATTTAATTCGTTGAAATTAATTTGAACAGCTTCGAACAAAATTGCTATTGGCTGTAAATCAAGAATCACCTTCGAGTTGCGATAAAGCTCTCTATAGGAATCTAAAGAAAAATCTGCATTTAAGATACCAAAATCTATTTTCCCATCGTTTAAATCAGAGGAACGGTAGTACCCAATTCTTAGACGTTGCTCATTATTCACGATAGTCTCCAAGATAGGCATAACGCCTTGTTAGCTTTTATATTGTGGTATATGACTTGCCTTCGAGTAAACCATTAGATGATAAAGTTAAACTAAAGCGCTTAAACAGACTAAAAAAATCATTGTAAGGCATTTCAATTTCAACTTCGTTTAGAACCAAAGCATCGCCTTCAGTTTTTATCTTTTCTTGGATATTGTCATAACTACCAACATTTGAATGAAAAAACCTAACTGTAAGGGTATTATATCTAACATTATGTACAGACGAATAAACTTGAATACCAAGCACGAAGCTATTATCAGGAATGCTGTGGTGTTTTCTTAGATAATAAGTTGCATCCTGATTATCATCTCGGTCTGCATGGACAGAACCATCAAGATCTTTATATTGAACTCCTGCTTCAAAAAATTTCATAAATAGCACCATTTAATATAAGAAAGCTAACTGCCTGTTAAGACGTGAGCAACGCAATCCACCCGAATACCATAGATAGAATAGTGAAAATGCTTTGCATTGATAATCACTCTTAAACAGTTGTTACTTTAATTACAATATCCGTATTGTCGAATAATTAAACGAGCCCAAATCTACAGCTAGTTCATTTGTAAAAGCTTCTTTGTATGCATTTGCGTCAAAACCAACAAACTTTACACCCTTTTCGTTAAGTGCTTTGAAAACCTTAACAGTAGCTGAAATATAAATAGGAATTATATTTATATACACATGTTTTAGCGGGTATCTTTCACTGTTTGAGTATTTTTTAAGCGCACCAAAACTAAGATCATTTTCGAGCTGATTTAACAATTTTTCTCGACTTTTGTCACTAATTCTATCCTCGACATAAGGTGACCCTAGTGATGGGTCTATTCGCAGATAGAAATCTTCAAGCTTGTACAAATGCTTCATTTCATGACCATTAGTCAAAATGTCGTGACTTGCAAGCAAAAACTCACCACCAAGGTATTTTTTGTGCCCTTCATTTAAACCCATCTCTTGATTCCAAGTTTTAAACAACAGATGGTTACGGTGGTGAACTGCATTTCTCAGTAAAATGAGAATTGCTGTATCCGCATGGTCAAAGTAATCAAAGAGGCCCTTTGTTACATCATATAGACTATGGAAAGCTTCAAGCTTGGCTTCCATAGCTCGATCTAAGTTATCAATAGCCTCTTCGGCATCAACTAACTTCAAACGATTAAAATTCATATGAGCTTCGCCATATATCCTCATGGCATTCGCTAATTTACTCAATGCTTGTTCTTGTATAACCACGATATTTTCCTACTTTAAACTAACAATACTATTACGAGTGAACGGTTTTAATAACCTAGTCATCGTTGAAGAGTGGCTGAAAAATAAAACTAACCCTTAAAGTAATTGATATGTAGTCGTCCACGCCTGACAGAGCAAGAAGATACGACTTCATGGTAAACCAAAGAACAACTGAAAGCGTAATTGGTATTATTATCTAGCAATCCATTCAATATTCCATCACTAGTGGTATAGAAACTATCTGGCTTCGAGTCCCACGAATTGATCATTGGCAAGATTTTCGCTTTCTGATGAGCCATTTGCCCTATCAATAAACGTACTTTGTCATCCGAAGAAATTGACTTCATTGCAAGCAATGCTTTTATAACATCGTCTTCCAATAGTAACTGCTCAGGAATCAAGCCTAAATCAATAGCAATTTGCTCAGTCAGAACTGAATTTTTTATCAGAGTCAGTCCGTATATTTTTTCTTGCTTTTGAATAGGTAAAACCAAGTGTAACCATTCTTTCGGGGCAATATCTTTATAAATATTTACTTGATGAGTTTTTAATAACGCTTGTTTTGCTATTACCGAAAGAGAATCACTGACGATCAATTTCAACAAATCCTCAGACGAAAACTCCAACTCTGGTAACCAAGAACCATCCACTTCCATAATATTAAGTTTAAAGAATATTGATTCGTTCATCTGTATCAAAGCTAAAGCAGTATTATTTTGCTGGTCAGCTCTTAGCGCCTGATAAAGCTCAAATGATGGTAAAAGTAATCCTCTCTTTAACAATATGGAGGATTGATCCTCACGCAAACCATAAATATTATCAGGACCATATTGATACTCTACCGCAGCTATATATTCAGCAAAACTATCCGCGTTTATCTCACTAGATTCGATAAATGAAATAAACTCATCGCGTACCGATTCAAGTTCTAACTTCTCACCTTTGTAGCATAATGCATCTTTTGTACTCTGTGCTTGTAAAAAATTCAGCACCATGACTTTTAACTCATCAGTGCTTTCGTTATGCTTTTTATCTATTTTTTTATCATTTAGAACGTTGTTATAGAAATTTATTAACACAGCTACGTTAGACCAAGTAGGCGCAATTCGAAACTCTTCGGCTAAGGCTATCAACTTGCAATTACCAAGGTCCATAATATTGAGATCCTCAATCAGAAAGTCTAGCCCCTCAATCAGAGAAAGCTTCTCTTTCTCAGTCAAAATAGATTTAAACTCATCGTTCAATAGCGAAGCTATAACTGTTGCTGGCACTTCGGAAATTTCACCACAATAGATTAATCTTGCATACTCATGAATATCTGAATATAGAAATGATTTAAAGGCTTTGTTGGTAATTGGTAATTTAGTATATGCAACAGGAAAAGTGATGATGTCTTTATCTCTTATTGCTGATATTGTGGCGATAAACGTTACTGAGTTCAGCTTTAGCACTTGATAGTTCAGTGCCTCTCGAATGACCACATATAAGTTAGGTAAAATATTCACAGTTTCGATTTTAATATCGGCTTCTGCTATTAACTTTAGAGCCTTAGATACATTGCCACTATCTGCGACTATTTCAAGCATATCAGCACAGGCATCAATTATTGACTGAATGAAAAATGACTCATCTTCTCTTACTTCCTCAATAGTAAGTAGTATTCTAACGAGTAATACTGCAGTCTCGCTTGTTGTTAACACTTGATTATTTTGCAATGTTGATAACACTTCAGGCCAATGCTTAATAAGAGATTTAAAGCATACTTTACTCCAGATAGGTTGAGCTAATCGCTCAAGCCCCTGTGAGTGGTCTTTAAATTGATTTTTCAAAATCTCAATGAAAAAAGGCATAGCATCAGAATTTTGCGAGTCTGACAGATACTCTATCAGTCCGATGTTATATGCCGCAGGAGAAGCACATGCTTCCCCATTGATAAATGCTACCAGCTCTTTATAGTTGCCAGATTCATAATTTTGGTCGAATACTGTCAGCCCCTTCAATGCTCTTAATAATTCCATATCTTGTTTAGTAAGATGCCCTTCAACATGGGCACTCAAGTAGAAGCCGTAATCCTCATCGATAAATCCTGCTATGAGAAATGCGTGAAGCATTGGCTTGTCATTCGATGGCGTAGGTGTCGCCTGGTTGAGAGGCCGCTTTAGGCATTGTGCTAGGCTTAGCAAACTCAAAGCCTGTTGTTCCTGTTGTAGTTGTTTTATTTTTTTCTGCCGCGCTTGACGAGCTTCTATATTGCGATTTTTCAACCGCGCTAGACGTGTTTGATAATCAGGCATTGCCGACTCAAGCATAGCTGACCATTTTCTGAGGCTACCATGAGACCCCCCATTCCTTGTTATTCCATTAACGCTTCCGTACGATGACTCGCTGCAGGTCGCGTTAAACATTCTTTCAACCACCTCCACAGGATTTTCAACACCATATAGGGGAATACTATCAATAGAGAGAAGCGGATGATAAGAAGAATCAGCTCCAGTGACTTTAGATGAATTCACTCTATATAACATCAACTCAGCCAATTCACCTTGATCAGCCAAATGATCTGCCTCGGCCTCTTTCTCTTCTTGACGAAGCTCTAATATTTGCTTTTCAAGCATTTGGTGCTCTAGAGTTATAAAATTTTTCTTTTGTTGTATTTGTTCAACAAGCGAGCCTTTACCTTCTTGGCATAAAGCAAAATCATCACTATACAAATTCTTATACGCGATAAACGCCAATAATTTTGTTTCGCTGCCTTGGGTGTTATTGAGTTCAAGCACTTTTCTGTACAATAAAAACTCCGCCACAATGCTTTTAAGAAGCCTCATCTCCTGAATATATAGCGTGATAGTTCGGCACAGATCATCCCAATGACTTGTATTGTCTGCGATAGTGATACTAGCTTTGGCCAGTAATTGTTTGAATTGTGGGTAGGCATTAGCCCCCGCAACCACAGGAAGGATTGGAACAATCGCATCAAAAAACTTAGTCCGATCAGGACCCTCAAATACATCATCAGAAAGAGCATAGATAAAACGGACGGGCCGACTGACAACATTACTATCGTTGAGTACTTTATTTAATTCTCTAAGCCGTTCAAAAATTCTATGGCACTCAAAGCGATCTAAATCTTCAAATATAACCACATCAATTTTAGCATGGCCGAAGTAAGCCAAAATATCTTCAAGGTATAGATTGAACACAGAGTCATGACTTTTACCCTGTACCTCTATATCACCACTAACAGGATTTATCTTACTTATTCGTATCTGTCTAACATAACGAACCAAATCAGCAAGTAATAAAGTTGGCACTGCGACCATGAAAGCTGCAAACCAATATAAAGGGTGGGTTGAATCAGTAAAATTGGTTGAGTTTATTTGAGCCCAATCTAATATCTTTTTTGTGCCATAAAGGTTCGCAAACAACAATGCAATCCCAAATATCGTTATAGTAAACGTGACAGCGATTGCGAATGGTCTAGATGGGTTAGTTAAAGGTGCACGGACAAAGCGAGAGCCTCGGCTCTCTATGTCACTTTCTCTATATAATAACTGCTTTAATACTGCACGTTCAATGCGTTCAACTGTCGGCCGTTGTTGAGCATCTAATAATGTGTTTTCACCAACTGTTTTAATATCCTCATCATAGAAATTAGCTAAAGAGATATTAATGTACTTGAGTTCAGGGTGGTGAACCTGATATGTATTGAGAAACGTACTCTTGCCACTAGCGTAAGGACCGGTTACAGCAATCCCTTTTACCCGTTCCGCTCGGCTCAGATATACTTCCAACTGTTGCGCGTAATGTTCATGACCCTTCTCACAAATAACCGGGGCTAAATCAGGTACTGCATTATGGTCAGCAAAATCTCGTTTAAAGAGCACGCATCTTAAGGCATACCGCAAAAAAACAACTAACAGGTCTCGAATAGCATTAAAAACTTCTTTCATAAAACACCAAGGACCCTTAGTAAAATATATAAATATCAGATAGATATATTGTCATAAGTGGATTTATTAAACAAGTTAAGGTATTTATGTGGGTTTGAGGGGTCGCTGGGATTTTGGAAATATCCACCACTGAAAAATTTCGATTGTTTATAGCTCATATGTACACCTCGAACCGAAGTCATATACAGCAAATAGATAGATAACAGTAGATAGTCCTGAGTTATCTACTGTTATAAATAGGCAATATTTAAGGTGTAACTAAGGCGTTTTAGTATGTAGTACCACAATCGGAGAAATAATTTAATTGCAGTGACATAAAACTAAATTTTTTTAAAAATCTGATTTTGTGTTAAATTTATTTTTTTTCAAAACATCTGCAATAGCAACATCTAACTGCAGTTGAATATCTAAAGACAGTCGACCAAATTCATAAGCGAAGTTGCGTCCTTTAATACGCTTTCTTGCGTAAATGCCTGAGCTATCAAATGTCGCAAGATTAGTAACACTAACCTGTGCTTTACTTTTCATATCCTTAGCGATCTGAAGTTCTGCTTTTATCGCTTTGGTGATAGCTGATTTACGTTCTTCCCTTGAATATTCAGCCTGAATAATGACAACTTGTTTAGTCAAACCATTGATGAATGATAGTAATTCATCTTCAAATTCATAGACTTCCATAACTTTACTCAGCAAAGCATAGTCAGTGTGTGACAAGTCATTAGCCACAGGAAAAAGCTTCACCAAACGTTCATCGACCTTAGCGGCTTTTAAAGCTTTACTCACACCAGCCTGACTCATTCCAAGTTGAGCAGCTACTTCAGCCTGTGTAATCTTAGGATTCGCTTTTTCCAAAGATAAACATTGTTGGCCAATTTCACGTAGGTTATGTTCTTTTGCAGTTTGGAGCTGTTTAGCTAGAGCTTTAGCATCTGAAAGTGAAATATCATCTTTAGTTACCAGTATGCGAAATATATCAACTTCACCATTTTGCAGTAAAAACCAAGCTCTGCGTCGAGAACCATCTAGCACATCGAGTTTACCATTCACTTCTCTAGCGACTGCTGGGTAAAATTGCTGGAAAGCTAATGAATCGAGATCTTGTAGAGAATCTGCATTTAATAATGCCTGGTCACGCCCGTTAACATCGAAAGTCACATAGGTACTATCGCGAACTTGTTCATATGATAATGTTGCTTCGGTAAATGTAGCGGTAGCACCAGAAGCTAATTGCCATAAGAAGCTTTTACCTACAGATTCAAAACCAAATAAATTTTGAAGAGATAACGTTACGTCTTCACTTACTTTTTCAATTTCAGTTGTAATTTGGCGTTTTAAAGACTCAATATTAGCTTTGGCTGCATTTATTTGTGCTTCTTCGGCACCAACAGCATTACCTAGAGGGCTCATTACCCCACGTTTTTTAGCCATTATGCTTGCTCCTGTTCACGCCAGACGTTCACAATATCTCTTAGGACTTGGCTGGTTACTTCATAACAATTTTGCTGTGCACTTTGGAACGTCGCTTTACTCTTAGGGTATTCACTCTTAGACATATCAAACACGGTAGAAAGCAACGAAGATGACTGACGAATAGCTTCACTATGTTTAAATTCATTTGAGTACATATAAGGCGCAAAATGATCGTATAAACTATTCATTAGATCGGTTGTTGTAGCGCTATCGCGATGATTTGTAATTAAAATCTTCATAAAATCATAACCACGATGATTAGCATTCGCCAATAAAGCCCACACTTGAGGGATATAACTAAAATAGGAACAAGTAGCATCAATGTCGTTTTCTGTGATGGACAACGGGAAAACTACACTGGTAGCGGCAAAATATGCATTATAAGTTGCATACCCTAATGAGGGAGGGGTATCGATAATGATGATATCAAATTCATCTTGAACAGCATTGATGATCGTGTTCAAAAGAGAGTAAGGAGACTTTAACTTTTGACCAAATACTTGTTCATGAAACCAACCTTCAATAGCTCTATCACTTTGTGATGCCGGCAAAATACGGAGATTAGGTATAGTTGTAGGTAAGAATGCGTTTGAAACGACTTGTTCAAGAGTCTCACCTTCATCTAGATCAAAATTATTCATCATGAGATCGCCAACAGATAAACAACCTTCTAGATCCGCTTCTGGTGCGTAATACATGGACAAAGTAGCTTGACCATCCATATCGATAAGGCCTACCCGATACTCTTGATGAAACTCTGTAGCCAAGCCTGAAGCAATTGTTGCAGCAGAAACGGTTTTACCAACACCACCTTTTTGATTTTGTATAACAATAACCTGCATTTTCTGGTTATCACTGCGCTTAAATTTAGATGCTTTGCGCAAATTATCTGGTAGCAAATCTCGTAATTTATACATTTCTTCTATGTTGATTAGCCATTGAGAATCTTCATGCCGCCTTGGATCAAAATCTGCTGTAGATACATATTTATCAAGTGTTTTTGCGTCAATGTCCAAATAGGTAAAGGCTTCCGCACGCGTAAATTTTCGCAACTCTTTCCGGTGATTAGACAATAACCGTTGGTTACGTCGCTTAATATAGGCATCAGCCCCCATTTTAAGCTCTTGAAAAGTCTCTGTAGTCTGCATGCTATCCATGAAATCCTCCTTAAATAATTAAATTTAAGTGTATACCTTAATATTTAAGGTGTATACTTATATTCAATGGAATTGCTATTTTAAAGGTAAAAGAACCCGAATTTGGTCAGACTGTTAATGTGGCCAAACAACGAAATACGGAAGTTGAGGGTATTGAAATGAGAAATGACGGATAAAAATACGGCCAATGATGATGGTCAAGATCATCACTGGCCTGTGCCACAACCTAGGATAAAGGTAACTAAACTTATGTCACAATTTCAGTATAACCAAATTGAAAAAGCGCGTCTAATTGACTTACCAATGATCCCATCGGGATTGTTGATTCAATGGTTAGTAACGAAACCTGATTGGTTACAACAGCGAGTATTTAAACAACTAACACTTCAACAATAAACCATAGAGAGCAGGGATTAAGTTCCTGCTCTTTAATGCCAGGTCTAAATACCTTTCTCAATTTTTAACCTTTCTTTCTTACTTACTTGGCTCATACTCAAGTGAACTTACAATAAAATGGTTCAACCATTTTATATAGATCAACTCTTTTGCTTTTGAAAATCTCAGTTTTACTCCGTTTCTTCGCCACTTTGGCACTTAGCTTACAAATCCCTTCTGCTAGACGCTTTTTCTTTAGCGACTGACTATACAGCGCGTTTGAATTTTAACGGTCGTAGACAAAATTAACTTACAGCACTGCTTTTAGGGGGTGTACGTCGGAACCGCCGAAATTTCCGTGAGGCATAAGTTTTGGCGTTCGGCGGTTCCGGCACAGAACCCCAAATAAAAACCCCGCAAGCGGGGTTTAGTGGTGGTAATCCGTTTCTTGATAACTCTTAGTTACTTCAATGCATCCAAAATGGTTTCAACATGAATAAACATTAAAGCTAATTCAACGTCTTGCACTTGTTTGGTTGCATCAGGAATGGCATCAAACCCTAACGATATATAAAAATCTTTAGCTCTAGGGTGAGCCCATAACGCTAAACCCTTCGCGGCAGCAAGCTCATTAACTAACACCGTAGCTTCCATCACTTTCCGCATCAGGCGTTTACCAATTCCTTTGCCTTGGTAAGCTTTATCAACTGCAATTTGATCTAACATTACCACAGGAACCTGGCGTGGATATTTCCCAGATAAAATTGAATGCTCGTCATTACTGAGCATAAAAACTTTCATCGTTGCAAATCCAACACCTATATCTCTGTCTACAGCAACATAGACCCGAGAATCATTATTAGCATCAGCTTTCGCCAATTTCTTAGGCGCAAAACTATCAAGAAACAGATCACCACAATCAAAATTTGAAAAACTTGGTTGTCGTTCCATCTTGTTTAGCAGCTGATAATCAACATCGCTTGTGCTCATTTATTTTACTCCGAAAATAGTGCCTTTAGTGCCGGAGTAGCTTTACGAGGATTATCTAAAATGGTTTCAAATTGAGTCCAAGCATGTTGGTTCAGATGTAGTGTAGTTTCTGATTCAATAATTGCATGGGCTCTCTCTCGGGCTTGATTAATGATAAATGCCGTAAGATTGATGCCATTGATAGCTGCCGCTCGTTCAAGCAGTTCCTTTACCTCTAGCGAGGTTTTAAGTTCTATCCGCGCTGGTTTTGAAACGGCTCCAGCATTTGCCGTATTTTGAATACTCATATCGAATTCCTCATTGGATCAAATTTTTTAAGTTGTAACCTCCTTAATAACAATCTAAGACAATAAATTTGTCTAATTCATTAAAATTATTCAAAATTTCCATTTTTTAGTACCTCATTACTTGCTGCGAGCAAACTCTGTTGTGTTTTATCTTTATGTAAAACTCCGTACATAGTACGTCTAAATGATATTTTAGTCAAATTTAGCCGTACTAAAACCGTACGATTGTTAATGGCACAGTGTTTGAAATTTCTTTCCCTGCAAGACCGTTTTTTGGTTTTTAACGATTGGCCAGCGCGTTTGTTGTTAAACGGTCGGATGACAAAAGGAGGTGTTAGCGGTGTTTTTGATCTTTCTCTAAGCGTTAACTATAAAGTGGATCGTTGAATATCTGAGGGGATTACTTTAACAAATGACTTTCTCAATAGAATGGTTTAACCATTCTATTTATGTACCTTGGCATTGAGCTTGCAAACTAGTCCTGCTAGACGCTTTTTTCTTTAGCAACTGAGTTACAGCACGTTTGTAGTTTAACGGTCGAAGACAAAATTAACTTGCAGCGCTTCTCTTAATCTCTTGTAGAAGCGACTGATTTATCAGTCATCATTTTTATATCTTTTGCTATAGATCTTTTTATCTTTCATTTTCTAAAGCTAAAAATCAAAAGAAAAAATCAAAAGAGGTGAGACTAAAGATCACAACTAACTTTGCAGTTTTTTTTTGTACTTTAAGTTTATTAAAAAGAAAGTATGGCTATACATAAAATAAGATCAATCCAATCCAATTTGGCTAAGTAATATTAAGAATTGATGGAGATACTCCTAATAAATTAGGGGTATGAGGGGCTTATTGGACATTGGGACATGAGAAGCATCAGTAATGTACTGATTGATAGTCGAAGAATTAAAAAGGCTTAGAATGTCAATTGGGAGGTACGTAGTAAGCTTCGCGTTCATAGTGAGAGCGAATAAGTGCCAACAATTCTTGAGACGGTTTTATGATTGGCATATTTTGACGAAGAGAACCATCGCGACGATAGCGCGAACTCGCGTAGCGGGGTTTTTGCTTAAATGATTTTCCTGCCAGTTTCAGATCAACGTTATGCTTCGCAGCTGCTGTTCTTACAGATAATCGGTCAGCACCCAACATTGACATAAGCTTTGTTGATAAATACTTATGGCTCGCTTCAGCATGAAAAGAGGCTACGTGGCCATCTTCATAAATGCTCACAGTATGGCTTTCAATGTGGCCGCATTGAACTAATCGATTAACGTAAAAGTACCATGTTGATTCTGGTATGTAGACACCGTGACGCATGGCCACTTCTTTACGTAGTTCATCATGAGTAACGTTCTTGCCGCCATGTCTAGTAGCAACGACAATATGACCGTTGTTGACATTACAGTTAACAACAAATGCAGAGAGCATATAGCCTAAAATCACTTTAGAACGTGCCTGAGTTTTTCCTCTACACAATCCATCACCACGATCTAAAAAATCGTCGCGGTGAGGCAATAGTTTAGATTGGGTTAATAACGTTTGCACAAAATCAGGTAGTCGCTTAGCTTTAAATCCAGCATAAGATGCTACTTTTGCTTTAAAGCCAACAGCTACACCTTTTTTCTTGACGATGTTAGCAAGGCTCTTAATTTCGGCATTGATCTTGTCACGCTCAGCTTTTCTAGCAACTTTTAACCTAATCGCTTCTTCATCGACAGAGTAAGCATTGCCATCTGGCAGTTCTGCCATATGAACATGAGGTATATCAGCATAACTAGATAAAGGAGGATGTTCTTGATAATCATCACTGCTGAATGATGAATAGAGAAGATCTGATTGACTAGAGTTTTGCATCAGACACTATCCCACTGTAGCTCAGCATAGATCGCGAGATCTGGCGGCATAGAGGGTATATGTATCTGAGGATATGGATCTTGTGCTGCAAATAGCAGCCATTTAAGAAATTAGGCATTATTGTTGATTCCGAATGTTTTAGGGCTGTTTGAATGGTTAGTTCAAACATTGCCAAACACTATAATATGATCGATCGCAAAGATCAATGATCTTTCAATGTCTTGAATTTTAGGCACAAAAAAGCCGACCCATTCGGTAAGTCGGCTTTGTTGTCGAATGCTTCACGTCAGGGAACCACCCCCAACACACTCTAATTTTGAAAAATACACTACATAGAAAACTATGTAGTAGCGTGCTATGTAATGCACTTTTGCTTCAAAATCTACTTCGTATTTTAATAGCTCATCAAAAAAATTGCAAGGCCAATGCAAAACAGATCAACTATGCATCTGAATCGGGGTCGAATTGCAATTTATCCTTAACAGCCTCAACAGTTAAAGCTGTAATTGTTTGATATTTACCATCTTTTACAGCTTGGTCCATCAATTCCTTAAGCTTCTTTGGGCACCTAAACGTCACAAGCTCAGTTTTAGACGAAGTAGGAGGGTTATAATTTTTTTTCATAATAATTCATTTTGTATTGACCACCCTACTGTAATACAGTAAGTTTACTGTAATACAGTAATCTTGTAATTTTATTCATGATAGAACATATCGATTTTTCAATAAAGAAGTAAAAAAATATGCCTCTAAATAAAAGCGAGATCACTATTTTCCGTGAGTTGTTCCCAACTCTTACGCAACGGCAGCTAGAAGTAATGAAGGATTTTTCACTAGGAATGACACCATCTCAATTACAAGCCAAAGCAGACTGCTCACGCACGGCAATTGAAAGGCACCTTGCCGATCTCAGAGCAGAATTTGGATGCACGTCATCTAATGAAATTAGAACTATCTTTTTAAATAAACTATTAATACAAGTATTACGTAACTCAATTTAAGTTTCATTTCAAGTTAGGAATTTCCTAACTAATAACGGTATCTGTTTTCACTTATTATCTTCGCCGCGATAGTCGCACAACCAGATATAAATGAGGATTACATGTCCGATGGAAAAATTAACAAAAACCACTCAAGAATAACAATTATTCTAACAGGTGAATATCACAATAAATTAGTTAATTCATGTGAACGTTCAGCACGTAGCAAACGAGCCGAAATACAGCTTCGAATTGAACATAGTTTATTAAGTTTTGTTGATGCTCCGCCCAAACCAATTAAGCAACAATGATTAAACGAGTAATTACAATTAATTACATAAGTCTCACCTAAATATATACAAAGGAAGTGTTATATGACAACTCTGACTCAAAAACAACCTAGCGCACAACAAACTGAAGTAAACGCAGAGATCCTAAGACTCGCAAAACATATACCCAGTGATAGCACCATATTCATAATGCGCTGCACTTTCCTATTCATCATTTGTGTCGTCGCTACTTTGCTGTTGTCTTGGGATGTACATGCTGCTGATCCTTTTGCACCGGCTAAATCTGAAATTGTTGATACCGTTGGCACCGGCTCAACTGCACAGTTCGCCATTCTCGCCGTAGGTTTATGTGCCGCCGCGGTCGGGGGCTTTCTGACCAAAAACTGGGGCGGGGCTATCGGCGGCTTTATCGTTGGCGTCATTTTCGTCAACGTTGGAATGAAGGTTGTAGGTCTATAGGCCGTGGATAATCCCACTCAGTTTTTTAGCATCCCTAAACACCTTAATAACACCCCTACGCTATTAGGGTTCGCGATGGATGAACTTGCTCCTGCCTTAGTGTTTTTTGTCGTGTTATTCATGATGAATCAAGCGCTCATTGGCATTGCGCTTGCCTCTTCATGGTTTTTAGGGATGCGCAGAATGAAATCGCAATACGGCATGAGCGTATTACGCCTCACCGCTTATTGGTACGCCCCAGCAGAATTTAGCGCTTCATTTTTAAAACGAACGCCTGCGGCATGTCGCCGCTACTGGTTACGTTAAATGATGTGAATTAGGGGGCCAATCCCCCTAAGGATGCCCCATGTTACAAAAGAACAAGATCGACTTTATCCGCATTGCAAAATCCCTCAACACACTTCTGTTAATCGGCTTTACCGTAGCCATGATCAGTAACACGGTCCTAGCAAGTATTGTATGGAAGGCCTACTTCAATAAAAGCCGCACCGTTGTGCCACCGACCATCAGCGCAGCCTTTACCGTATCAGACACGTCTATAGACGAACCGTATTTACAGCAGATGTCGGAATACTTTGCCTTTCTAAAGCTCAATGTCACGCCCGCTTCGGTAGACCATCAGTACAAACAGCTCGCAAACTATATCGATGAAGCTGATTGGCATCAGATGCAACCTTTACTGGTTGAAGATGCAGCAATGATTAAAAAACAAAACATCAGCAGTCACTTCACCATCAATGAAACTCAAATTGCCCTTGATGATCGTCTCGTAAAAATAACGGGCACGTTAAACAAATATGTGGGCAAACGCGCGCTAGAACCCGAAAACATCAGCTACATCATTGCCATGAATTATGACCATGGCCAACTGTCGCTCAAAGCCATTAAGAAAGTGCAAAAGGACGTTAAATAATGAAGATTGCTAACCCACTTGTTTTCGCAGCCTGCGCGCTTTTTCCTATGAGCGTGTTAGCAGCAAATACGCCCCCAAAACACTACGGATTCAATGACAGTGAAACGGTTCCTATTGAGCTGTCGAGTGTCGATATCAACCGCTTAGTCGTTGAAGGTGACAAAATCACCTCGATTGATTGCCCTGAAGGATTTTGCGTTGTCACTGGCACTAAATCGGATAAATCCGGCGCAGCGCGCGTTAACCTCAATCTGGCCATGCCATTCACAGCCTATGTATCAACAGAAAAGGGCAGACATTTCGGCTTATTCATCAGCCCTAAAGCCATTCCTGCCGTGACCTCTATCTTCACAGCAGAACATTATCGAGAAGAACAACCCTCCGTTTTCGATAAGAAAACCCCTTACCCCACCATGATGACGGAGTTTACCGCGCAAATGATCCGTTACCTGAACACAGGCAAACCGATTGACGGTTATCGTGTGCATATAGTTAGTGCCCCTGCTGAACGAGAACCAACAAATAACGAGCCAAGAGGCACAGAAACATCAATAGATGACCTTATGTTTACTCGCTTAAATGAGCAAATGCCCAAACCAGCAGGACTGACAACAGAACCTGCTTTCGTGTTCACTGGTAAGCATTTCAACGGCATCATTTATCGCGTAACCAATCACGCAACACTCCCAGTCACCCTCACAACGGCGCAGTTCTACTCCCCAACGACGCGAGCCGCAGCCTTATCAACCTATGAATTGGCACCACAGCAAACAGGCCACCTCTTTGTTGTCTCAGGCGGGGAGAGCATGCAATGAAGCAACTCCTAGACTACTTCAAAAAAGACCCCGAAGCCGACTTTGAGCAAGGCAGTGCGTTAAATGAAGCCAATAAAAAACGCAATTGGGTGATTGCAGGGGTGGGGGCCACGGTACTCGGTGCCCTCTATTTAGCGGGCGACGCCTATATGTCTGCCCCTAAACGTGCTCCTGAAACCGCAGCGGGCAATCCAATCGATTTTGGTGCCGTGATTGATAAAGATTTCACAGAGAAAGACAATCAGTCTGCGCTCACCGCACAACAAATTGCCTTAGATAAGCAACAAAAAACGATTGATAAAATGCTGAGCAGCATGCAAGCCATTGAGCGCAGCAATGAAGCTAACCGCCTTGATTTAAAACGTAATTTAGAGACGTTCCAACTGACCATCACTGAAAGAATTGATGATAAGATTAATGCCGCTACCGCAAATGCAATGCAGCATAGCAATGTCACCGATGAATTTTCGACAGAGGGCATTGATGCATCAGCCTATCCCGTTAGGCAAAGCACACGCTACTTAGGTGAACAAACGCTACCACCACGCCCGAGCGTGGGTGACGGACAAAGTGGGTATGCTGCCCCCTATCAAGGCGGTGCTATCCCGCCACCTGCAACCCAAAATGGCATCGATTCCTTTGCACTAAATTGGGAAACGCCAGACCAAAACCTGCCAAAAAAACGCACCCCTGAGAACTACGTTCCTGCAGGTTCATTTGTGACAGCTGTCGTTACTGGCGGCGCAGATGCCAATGCGGGTGTGAATGGCCAAGGCGATACCGTACCAATGGTATTCCAAACCATTAACCAAGGTGTACTGCCTAACGGCAAGCCCTCAAAACTAAACAACTGTACAGTTTTAGGCGCGGCTTACGGCGAAATCTCATCGAGTCGCGGCATTGTGCGCACCACTCGCCTCAGCTGTATTTTTGAAGATGAAATCATCGACATTCCCGTCGAGGCGACCGTATTTAACTATGGCCGCAATGGCATTCGCGGTACTGCCATTATGAAGAACGGCAAAATCGTTCAAATGGCGGGCATTAGCGGCATTTTGACGGGCATTGGTGAGACAGGTAAAGCACTGAGCCAAACCACATCTAACTCAGCACTTGGATCAACTTCAAGCGTGAATGGGGCCGATGCACTGCTCAACTTAGCCGGCAGTGCCAGTTCAAGCGTGGGTAGCAAGCTTGCTGATTACTACATCAAATTAGCTGAGCAATACCACCCGATTATTGAGCTCAATCCGGGCAATACCGTCAACATCGTGTTTTTGAAAGGCTTCCCACTCGATCCGGTTGGCATTCAAGAATATGAAGAAGCGCTAGCGCAACAAGCCCAAAATCCTGTCAGTGCCACAGCGCAAATCCTCAACACTATCAGCAACCCACTGTTAGAACAGATGCCAGGGAATATTAAGCCGCAGGCCCAAGGCGCAAACACGCCTACACCACAGCAGCAATATAACCAACAAGGTCAACGCCCCCCTGTTAACTCAGCCTTTGGCCGTGCGAATTAATTCATTTAAGGAGTGACATTTTGAACCCAATCATGAGCAAAAATGCATTACGTAACACCGGTATTATCGCACTGGCTTCATGGCTATTAAGTGGCTGTGCAGCAGGGCTGGATGGTGACTATTCCTGCGATAAGGTGGGCGGCATCAATGGCTGTACCAATATGATGGAAGTGAGGCAACTTACCGACAGTGGTGTGTTCAATCAGCCACAAGCACAAAGCCCTGCGGTGACGGCCTTAAGCGGCCAAAGCACAACTGCACTTCCCAAGCTCGCGAGCCAACAACAAGACTTTATCCCATTGCCACGCCGCGACCGCCACGGTGTACCGCTGCGCACCTCTGAGTCAGTCCAAAAAGTAACAATCTTCCCGTATCTCAATGAGCAAGGTGATTACGTTGATACCAGCGATGTCTACATCGTGGTCGATAAGAGCCGTTGGACGGGTAGACCTGCCAAATACATCAAGCAGGATTAAGCCATGAAACAACGTATTAAAGACGATCTCGGCGCACTCTATGCCAGCAGCAAACAGCAGCACAACCATCTGCATCATGAATTGCCCTATCGCATTTATGATGATGCCGAACAAGTATTTGAAAATGCCAATACGCTTGGTTTTGGCTTTGCCATTTCGCTGTTTGGCGGGGCTAATGACGACTTGATCAAAACCATGAACGCCTTGGTGTGCACACTGCCAGAGGGCGACAAATGGCACTATCAATTCGTCATGGTGGGTAACAACCAAGTCGGTGAACTCATCGAGCAAAATCAAGCGCTGCTCAGTGGTCGCAATGCCATTTGCGATAAATTTGCTAATAATGAAGCTATCTATGCCAAACACAGTTCGACCAAAGGCTTTGGCACCAAGCTCAGCAGCGCATACCACTACGATTTAAAGAACACCAAAGGGTTTTTCTTTGTTTCAACCACAGAGGACATGCCTGCACTGCTGGATATGCGTCTTGGCGTTGAGTCAGAACTGGCGCAAACAGGCATGCACATTCGCCGCTTAGGCGCTGACGATTTGATTGAGCATTGCCGCGAGCATTTAAATTTTTCGCATCAACAAGATCGCGTTTCGCCCGCTAAATATAACGAGTATCAACCTCTCAACACCCAAATTCTCAGCCCTGACAGTGAGTTCATCATTAATCGTGATTCGGTCAATATCCGTCACACGCCGATGCAATCCGACAACAGTGTCGATACCACCTTAATCAATCTTGGGCTAAAGGGGCTGCCGAACGACTTTAGGCTATATGCGTTTCCCAACTGTATTGCATCACTCAGTTACACCATGAACAGTGTTCAATGTCCTTATCGTGTCAGCGTGTCTTTTTATATTAATAAAACCGGCGAGCAAACCACCCGTAACGACAGCAAAATTGGCTCACTAACGAAAACGGTCAACTCCCCTATGCGGTTGTTAATCCCCAGCGCCGCGGATGAACTGGCTGAACGCAAGGAGATACAAAAAGGACTCAGCTCACACGCCTTTAAAATCACCACCATGACATTGAATGTCACCCTGTATACGACAGAAGAGAAACAACGCCATGACACCTCAAAAGCGATTGCGACCTTCCGCACGGCAGGCATTGATTTAATCCGAAACAATAAACTGCAAGGCATGTGCACCCTGTCCACACTCCCGTTCTCAATGAGCGAAGGCTTTATGAAAGACAGCCAAAAAGCGGGCCTGTGTTTCATGATGAAAACCTCAAACTTGGTGAATTTCTTACCGATTGTTGCAGACTACAAACGCTTATCAGCAGGGCTACTCTTGCCAACAATGCGCCATCAAATTAGCTATTTCGATCCGTTTAACTGCGGCAGTGATAACTACAACATGGCGATTACGGGCGGCTCAGGGGCAGGGAAGTCATTCTTCATGCAAGCCTTAGTAAAATCGATTTTTGCCAAAGGGGGCAAGGCATGGATTTTAGACAAGGGTCAGAGTTATAAAAAACTCACTCAAACATTAGGCGGCGTCTATCTCGACAGTTCGCAGATTTTCCTAAACCCGTTTACCCACTTAGGCAAAGTATTAAGCGTGCGGGATGCGGGTACTTTTGGCCCAATCCTCGATGATGAAGGTCAAGCCATTGATCCCATCACCGAAGTGTTGGGAAACATCACCGCGCTTATCGCCACCATGGCATCACCTGATGAAAAGCTCACCGGATTTCAGACGGCATTACTCGGCGATGCTATTTTGCTGGCATGGCAAAAATGCGGTAACGACACGCTGATTGACGATGTGCAAACGGCACTCTATGACATTGCCGCACAAAAAAATGACGATACCCGTATCAGTGATATTGCCGCGCAATTAAACAAGTTCTGCTCACAGGGCATTCATGGCGCAATTTTCAATAAGCCCTCGATGCTCGATCCCAATATCGATATCACCACGCTGGAACTTGATGGATTTAAAGGCGAGCTACAACGTCCGGTGATTTTCGCGTTGATGGTGACGATCAGCCAACAAATGTACTTATCGGGCCAACGTTCTATTCCGAAAATCTGTGTGATTGAAGAAGCATGGTCACTCATGAGCGGCGCGAATGCGCAAAGTAAGGATTTCATCAACGAAGGTTATCGCACAGTGCGTAAGTTCGGCGGCAGCTTTGCCACAGTAACGCAAGGCATGAACGACTTCTTTGCCAACGCCGAGGCCGAAGCGGCACTGAACAGTTCAGATATTCATATCACATTGCGCCAAGGTGATGGCTTTGGGGATTTCTTGAACAAGCATCCTGACCACTTCTCGCCCTTCGAGCAACACATGATCAAGTCATTCCCCCGCGCCAATGATGCGGGTCATTCCTGCGTCATGCTCAAAGCGGGCGGGCTAGTGTCCTTTCACCGGATTTTTGCCGATCCATGGTCGCGCGCCATGCTCTCAACTGAACCCAAAGAGTTTGAATATTGCGAAAACTTGATTAAAGGCGGCATGCCGTTACTCGATGCCATTGAACTGACAGCCCAACATTTCTATCCCGATGATATGGCCCGCTTTGATGCCATTTTGTCCGCCGCAGCAACCCACAAAGAGGCCGCATAAAATGGAAAAAACCATCATACAATCAATTTTATGGCTGGTGACGCTGGGCGTCATGATAACCCTCTGGGTGACGCGCGAACCCAGTGTTGTCGAGTATGACATTAACGAAACCGTGGCGAGCTTTCACCAATCTATCGGTCAAAGCGAGCTATCCGACGAACAACGCGAAAAAGAAATCACTCGATTTACCCAAACACTCGATGATGTGGTGCAGCAATACGCCATTGATAACCATGTCGTGGTGTTAGTCAGCCCCGCCGTCGTCAGTGGCGCCGTGAATGTCACCCAAGAAATTCAGCAGTCACTACTGCAAACCCTTCAAGCGCAAAACAAGGCGAACCGCGCCCAAGCGAACGAGGTCACGGCTAAATGAATAAATTCGCGCTTCTGATGCTAGCGCTATGCCCACTCTTACCACTCAAGGCTGCGTCCATCGGCACCGTGGGCCAAGTGTTCCCCATAGCTGAAATTGACATGCTGCAGTGGATTGAAAACCGTCTGCAAACCTTAGAAAAAACGGGTGAGCTAGACAGTATGCGCGAGCAATTCCAAGAGAATGTCAAAGCCGGTGTTAAGCGCCCTCGTCCAGTGGGACTTATCACAACTAAAACACCAGAAGTGTTTTTAGTCGATCCCACTTTAACGCTGGCCAAAGATATCAATGATGCTAATGGCAACCTGATTTATCCCAAAGGGACGCGCGTAAACCCATTTGACACCAAGACATGGCCAGCATTGCAAAAGGCCAACGTCGGCAAGTTTGAGTTCAGTAAAACGCTGGTGTTTTTTGATGGGGATGATGTGCAGCAAGTGTTATGGGCCAAAGAGTTTGCAACAACCCATGACAAGCCACACACCATCAAATGGATTTTAACGGGCGGCGAACCCGAAACACTGCATGGCCAATTAGATGCGCGCGTTTACTTTGACCAGCAAGGAAACCTCAGCCGCGCATTAACACTTAAGCGCGTGCCGAGTGTCATTAAGCAAGCGGGGGTGATGTGGCAAGTGCGCGAAATAGATGTGTCAAATTTCCCCGTATTCATGGAGGAAACAAACCATGCGACACATTAAACCTGCGCTGCTCTTAGCATTCTTAATGGGAGTCATTCCCGCACAAGTCAACGCGCAAGCGGCCTGTACGGGCACGTTCGTTAACCCGATGACCGACATTTGTTGGTCGTGTATCTTCCCGATGACCATTGGCAGTGTGCCTATTATTCCTGGGAGCCTACCCGATACGCGCAACCCCGTATCACCCATTTCATTTTGTCCCAAACCGCCACCAATTTTTATGCAAATTGGCCTCAATATTGGCTATTGGGAGCCTGATACCTTAGTGGACGTGACGCGCGTCCCTTACTGCATGGTCAACATGGGCATGAAGCTCGACATGAGTAATTCCCCCCAAATCGGCGGCCGCGTCACTAACCGCGATAACGATGCCAGTGATGGCGCGTTTTATCATGGGCACTGGTACAAATACCCTGTGATCTATTGGCTGCAAATTATGCAAAGCGCAGCTTGTATGGCCACGGACAATTTCGACATTGCCTATTTAACAGAGATTGACCCACTGTGGGATGATGACGAGTTGTCATTTATCCTCAATCCCGAAGCCATTTTATTTGGCAATATCGTGTCACAACTCGCCTGTGCAACCGAAGCCGTGGCCACCTCAACTAACAGCATATTGCCTTTTGATTTTCTGTTTTGGTGTATGGGCTCACAAGGCAGTGCTTACCCCCTGACTGGCACCACCAATTACCGCGACACGCCAATTCAGGCGGGTACGTTGATTTTAGAGCGCCTGAACTACAAATTGCATCGCCAAGGCATCGTATGGGAATCCCACGGTGAAGATGGCGCGATTTGCTATCAAACGCCGATGCCCCTCATGCCTAAATCCCGCTATCGCTATCAAATGACCAACACCATACCCGATGCGCTATGGGCGCACCCTTACACCACGACAACGGTGATCTGGGAAAGTGGCCACGACAACCCTGTGTCGGGTGACAACTTTGGTTTTATCAACTTCAAAAAACGCAATTGCGTGTTTTTGTGACCAATAAGGAGAGGGATTTTCGATGAAAAAGTTTGAGACCAAATTACCAACAACATATACCGCTTTATGCACAAAAATTGTGGATAACAGCCTATTTTCACATTCATTTAAAGGCTTAGCCCTGCTCGTGAGCTTATGGTGCCTTGGATCAATTTCACAGGTGTTCGCCCAAACGGATTACAGTATTGACGAATTAAAAGCGCTGTCGATGCGAGAACGTCACACATTACCCCCATTGAACGTAGACCAAGCCGCACTATTTGATAAAGCCCGTCAGTTCGAAGCGCAAAGCAAAGGCCAATTAGACAACGCACTATCACCATTGCTCGATGCAAAGCCCAACCCCAGCGCCGATGCTAATGGTGTGATGGTATTTGTGTCGTTGGGTATGCCTGCGACCAGTTTGCAGCAGTTACTCATGCAAAGCGCAGACTTACAGGTGCCACTCATTGTGCGCGGTGTACTGCCTCAAGGCTTTACAGCCACCGTTAAACAGATGAATCACCTTATCGATAACAAGGGTAAAACCATACAGAGCGGTTTTGCGATTAATCCCCAGTGGTTTACGCAATTCGGCATTACCCAAGTACCCGCCTTTGTTGCTGTAAGACCCAACAAATGTCAGGCAAAACAGCCCTGCAGTACCGATGACTTTGACGTGATTTACGGCAACGTTTCGTTGTATGACGCGCTGAACTTACTTGCACAACACGGCAGCATTCCCGATGTGGCAGCTAAGACATTAGCAAAGGGGGCGAAATGACTCAGTTGAATAATGCCTTAATCCTCAGTGCCATCCTCACATTGAGCGCCGCCTTGCCTGTTATGGCGGCCAACAGCGAAAAGGATTACCGCGATAATGTGCAGTGGGCCAAAGACAGTATCAAGCAGAATCAGAACAAAGCGGGTTACACCGGCTTTGACGTTAACAGCCTATGCAAAGATGCGACATGTCAGCAAGAAGTCGCTAACCCAAGCGAAAGCCGTTACTACAACAACCCGAGCGCCATGGACAGTGCCAAAATGCAAGGCATGAGCACGGATGGCCAAGCCCAAGCCGTGACGAGTGGCTTTAATAATGGCCGCCCGACGATTGATGAAAACGATCCGGCATACCATACCGCCGTTGGCTATCAAAATGATGCTTACAATATCAGCCACGGCATTTCATCTAAATATCATGACTGTGAAAAAGGGCTCGTTTGTGAAGTCGATTCTCTGCCACGTTCTTGCACGTTGCCCACCAATAATCCGGTGCAATGCTACCTAACACCCTTTGTCAAAAGCACATCGGTTAAGGAAGTGGCGCATTCATACAGCTTAACTGGCACACCACCGTTTACTATTGACATTAAATTACCAAACCCTAATGTTAAGATCGTCCGTGTTCAATTTAAAGGTGAGTATCGTTCTATAGCCATTGATGCCGAATTATCAATTGCATTAAATGGTACGTTTATAGGACATGTTCTAACAGAGAGAGCCCCTGGTACATGTGTTGCTAATCAACCTTGCGCAATGAGTGTAAACAGTTCATTAACCACAGAAAATTATGATATTAAAGCATCCCCATTAGCGGTTCATATAAGTGCAAATTGGGATTTTTACTTTAAAATTGAGTTACAGAATTTACCCATCACTATCATCACCACTGAAACGCATGTTGAAGTCGGTTACAACAACAGCTGTGGTGCTGTTCTTCCTGAGTGCCAACAAGTCCAATCTCAATGCGTAGAAGGTAAAGAAACGCGCATGATTAATGGGATAGCCGTGACATTGGATTGCTGGAAAGAACAAACCACCTATCAATGTGCCTTTCCCAATACCTGCGACGCCATCGCAGATTGCAGCATTCAATCGACCAGTTGTGACACCCAACTTGGCGGCGTTTGCATTAAAGATAAACAACAACGCCTATGTGATAAACAGCAATGCCGCGATACGGGCCTTATCTGCGGTGCTGACAGCTTTGCGCTCAGTGGTGACTATTACGATCCTGCTGCCACTCGCAGCACTGACTTTAACCATGCTGCGGCAGGACTGGCCGCCGTCAGTGACGCAGCCGGTGATGTGAAAGACAAAGCCAACATCAACGAAAACAGCGCCATCATTTTCAAAGGCAACATCATGGAGTGCAGCGATAAAGCGCTGGGGATCAGCAATTGTTGTCAGGACAGCGGTTGGGGTAACGGCATCGGCTTAACGTCCTGCAGTGAAGAAGAAAAAGCGCTGGGTACCGCCAAAGAAGACAAGCTCACCGTATCACTTGGCCAATATTGCGCTGAGAAAGTGCTTGGCGTGTGTATCCGCAAGAAAAAAGCCTATTGCGCGTTTGATAGCAAGCTCGCGCGCATTGTGCAGGTTGAGGGCCGCGCGCAATTGGGCAAAAACTTCGGCAGCGCTAAACAACCTGATTGCAGCGCCTTTTCACCTAACGAACTGCAACGCATTGATATGTCTTCAATGGACTTTTCTGATTTTTATGAAGACATGTACGACGCCATCGAACTGCCCAACACAGATGAAATTCAAAAACGCTTACAACAGTCGGTTGGAGGAACCAAACCATGATGACGTTGTTAAATGACCGCTTACAACATGCCGCAGTATCTCCTTTTTTTCGGTGGTCAAGCCACGCGCCGTTGGCGTGGTTGTCCACAAAAAAAGGGGATGCGGTGGTCAACAAGCGCAGCGCGTTAGTGATCCTTATGCTGACAACGTTTTGCCTCGGCGCGAACGCCACGGATGCACAAGGCTGGCGCTGGTATAACGAACCGACCGCCCCCAAGAAGCAAGCACCTAAAAAGGCCGAAACGCCAAGCGTCACACTCACGCGCACCCAAACACTGACGCCCACAGAGCAGATGGATTGGTTTCACAGCTACTACCAAGACACGCTCAATGACGCGGCGATAAACAGCCAAGACAGCAAGAAAGTGGAAAGGGCCATGCTGCTTAATCAGTACGTCAGCAATAAATCGTCAGAGTTCGGCATGACCTTTAAAAAGGTCCTGCTAGATAACCCTGAGCTGTCTTACACCAAAGATAGACCGACGGAACAAGCGGCAAGAAGCACCTATTTATCATTAGAGCGCAACAAGAAGATGCGCGCAGTACGCAGCCTTGCCGATGCGGGATGGGGGCTGTTCTTTGTCTACAAAGGCCAAGAAGAAATTGATATTGCGCTAGCGCCCAGTGTGCAGCAGTTCGCTACTGAGCATGGCATTGAGCTACTTGGCGTCACGCTCGATGGTGTAGCACTGCCAGCCATCGTGCAGAACCGCCAAAACGACCAGCACATAAACGTCCCGTTTAGTCCCGCACTCGTGTTAGTTAATCCTGGCACGGGGGAAATGAAACCGCTCGCGTATGGCTTTATCTCTCAAGACGATTTACTTGGCCGCTTCCTGAACGTGGCCACCGATTTCGCCCCTGACTTTTAAACGGAAAATACCCATGAAACGCATCATCACAGTAATGTTAATGACTCTTCTATTCTCTTTAAGCGCTAAGGCGACGCCTATGGGGGGGGCGGCAGTTGCGGCCAATCCGAATGATTACGCGTTAGTGTTTTTCTTTCGCTCTGATTGCCCTTACTGCCACCAGTTCGCCCCGAAACTGAAACAGCTTGCGGCGCAAACTGGCACCTATACCTATGCCTTTTCGCTCGACAACCAAGGCATAGCAGGCTTTGAAGTACCGATACCTTCCACGCCAGACATTGCCGCCACCTTCTTTGAGAATCCGCGCAGCGTGACAGTGCCTGCCACATTTTTAATCAACGTCAATACCCGTAAGTTTGTCCGTTTAACCGTCGGTGATGTGACGCCCTCGCAGCTTCAACAAAGTTACCTTCAATCCCTCAATGACCCACAAGTCATTGCAAGCATGCGTTAGGAGCAATCTCATGGACACGATGTTAATCATCAATATTTTACTGGCCTTAGCCATTTATAAATTCGTACTCGTCCCAGTGCATGCATTGTTAAGTGCCGTTTGCTTGCGTGCGCTACGCACACTAAACCCGCGTCATAACGGCAACATAAGCGGCAGCATAAACGGCAATACCGGAGGTAAATCATGAAACGCTTAGCACTGACGCGCACACTACTGGGCGTCACTATTTCATGTTTGCTGACAACACACGCCTATAGCGCGGGGGTTTCAGGTTCACTAAACGATTTTTTCAATGGCCTAGGCTATGGCACTAACGTGACCAATCCGGGCTCATTCAAAGGCCAAAGCGCCAACTACTACAGCGGCGGCAATCTCTTTGTGCGTAGCCCCATTCGCGACGCGCAGCTCGTGAGTGTGCAAATGCCCAGCATTGCCGCAGGCTGTGGCGGTATTGATATGTTTATGGGGGGATTCAGCCACATTAACTCTGACGCCCTTGTGCAACAAGGCAAGGCTATTATCGCCAACGCTGCACCGTTCGCAGTCGATTTAGCCCTGCAGACGTGGGCACCGCAAATCAAACAGATTAAGGACACGCTAACGGCCATTGCTGATAAGTATCTCAATCAGTCGATCAATTCTTGCGAGAGTGCCCAAGCGGGCGTATCTGCACTGGCGGGGTTTGCAGGTGTTGGCAGTCAAAAATACATTTGTGCCACTATGGGCACACAAAATAACGCGTTTGCGGATTGGGTATCTGGCCAGCAAGAATGCGGCGCGGGCGGTCAAGCTAACAATCAGCTCGATAACGCAAAGAAAGATCCCGCACTAAAAGACATGGTGCGCAAAAACACCAATATTGTGTGGGCCGCCATTTTAAAAAACACCTTCCTTGCCAGCGATCCCACCTTGGCAGAATTTCTCATGTCGATTTCGGGCACGTATATCTATGACGCGACCGGCAATGCGCGCGGTTATGGCTCACTGCTGACCGACAACAATAACCTGATTAATAGTCTGTTAGAGGGCGGCAAAGCTGAAAGCTATCAATGCACCAATCAAGCCATTGACCAATGCTTAGCACCGACACAACAAACGATCACCATCCAAAGTAATCACGGCCTGCAATACCGCGTAGAAACCTTACTCAGAGGTATCGCCAGCAAGATGCAAAACGACCAGCCACTAACAGATAACGACAAGTCGCTGCTCGAATACACCACACTGCCCATCATGACCTTTTTACGTACCGAATTGGAGGCAGGACTCACGCCCCAAACCAATACTTACGCCAAAATCATCAGCGTGCAGTTTATTACCCTCTATCTGCAAAACATGCTGTCGATTGTGAAATCTTCAATCACGGCCACGAACAATGATCCCAAAGACATTGACCGCATCGAGAAAGACATTATCAACGCTAACCGCTTTTTAGAAGGACTCACCGCTAAAGCTCAAAATGAGGCGATATCACAGCACCAGCTCATTATGCAAAACCAGCAAATCAAACAGCAAATAACGGGCGCCATGAGCGCTAAAGCTAAGGCCAACTTGAATTTTGGGGAGCGATAACCATGGCGGTTGAGATTTTCACGTACAGCAACGGTGACGTAGCCAAGCAAGTGATGAATGCCATTGCCGTGCTGTTCAAGTCCGATTCATTTGCCAGCATGATAAGCATCTGTGCACTGTTTGCCGTGGTGGCCACCGCGCTGCACTTTTTCATCAAGCGTGACCATAACGCGATTATGAAATGGTGCGCGGTTTACTTTGCCGTGCCATTGCTTGCCATGAACACCACCGCCACAGTGCAAATTACCGATTTAACCAATCCGACGGGTAACTATCGCGTGGACAATGTGCCCGCGATAGTGGCATTTCCGGCCTCATGGGCATCGCATTATATGTATGCCACCACCCAAACGGTGGAAGATATTTTTCACGTACCGGATGATCAACAATACAGTAAAACGGGCATGATGTTTGGCTCTGAGCTGTACAAGTTATCCAGACAAAGCGAGATAGAAAACACCCAACTTAAAGGCTATTGGCAGCACTACATCAGCAGTTGTATTCGCGGAGATATGCTACTCAATAATAAATACACATGGCGAGATTTAGCCAGTGCGCCGGATATTTGGGACTTTCTAGCGACTCACAACCCTTCGCCACTACGGGCGATTCAAATGGGTCCTAATGACTATCCTACCTGCAAAGAAGCCCTTCCGCGCCTCAAGCAGCTATTCCAAGCAGACAGCGCAAAAAGCATCAAGTTACTGGGCAGTTGGATTTATGGTGAAAAGGCCACAAGCCAACAAAGCTTTTTGAATACCAGCATCAGCAGTGGTTATCAAAAATACGCCAATATCAGTCAAAGCGCGTCGCAAATCACGCTGCAAAACATGACGATTAACGCCCTGCGAAATGGCCTTGCAGATGATGCAGCGGTGAGCAACAACACCGCCGCCGCATTCAACTACGCCTATACGCAAAACAAAATGCAAACCACATCGATGTGGGCGGGAATGGCCCTGCAGGCGCGGGAATTTTTGCCCATGCTGCAATCGATTTTGTTTTTGCTGTTTAGCTCTGTCGCCTTTTTAGTGGTGGCGATTGCCATGATCCCCTCACTCACGTTTCAAGTGCTCGGCAACTATTTCAAAGGCTTTATCTACCTTGGCACATGGCCGGTGATGTTTGCCCTCATTAACTTCATCATGACCACGCGCTTATCCCTTAACGCCACCGAAATCACTAACATTTACGGCGGTATCACGTTAAGCAACGTTGATCCCTTACAAGAAATGCACTCCCGCTATGCGGCCATGACCGGCTTTTTAATGATGAGCGTACCGACATTAATTGTCCCGCTCATTATGAAAGGCGGCGCGTCGGTAATGAGCAGTATGTCGCATCAGTTCGCGGGCATGATGAGCAGCGTTAACGCGCGCACCTCTGCGAGTGCGGCAAGTGGTGATATCAATTTGGGTAACGCTCAGGTGGATAACTACAGCTACAACAACACCAACGGCAATAAAATCGACACCACTGGCGTTGAACGTATTCATGGCAACACCAAGCAAGATGCAACTGGCTATGAAACCACCACCTTTGATGATGGCAGACAAGTCATTAATGGCCAAAATGCTTTAAGCCGTAGCTTGCCAGTGAATATCAGCAGTAACGATGTGGTCTCAAACTCCTTATCGCAATCTGGATCAAACGCGATCAGTGCGAGCAAAATTGAGAGTGAGCTAGCAAGCGAAAGCCTCGCCACCGTCAAGAATGCCGCACTAAGTCAAATGAGCGGGGTCAATACCTCGAACAGTTATGGCAGCAATAGCGCCACCAGCGATAGCGGCACCCATAACAAAGGCTTCGCAGATATGCGTAGTACGGTTAAGTCTTTTGCTAAGGACTTCAACCTGACAGAAGACCAAGCCACAAGTACCTTATTATCAATGTATGTCGGAGCAGAAGCAGGGGTGAAACTCGGCACACCTGGGAGTGGATTTCTTGGTTCTAGTGCGCACGTATCCGCCAATACTGGCACTAAAGGCTCAACCGATGATGTCAGCACAGCCCGTACCAGTGAAAGCGAACGTGACAGTCTACAGCAAAGCTACCTTGACCAGTTCAGCGCTAACGTTAACACCGTCAAATCCTATAACAGCGGCGAACAAGCCAGTACAACCAACAGTAAAAACGAAGGTGAAACACAAACCTTCCTACAAGGACTTAACGAAGCGACTACCCACGCCAAAAACTCCCAATCCCAGCTCACTGAAGCCCAAAGCTACACCGATGCGGCTAATCGCGTGAAAAGTGGATCTATCAGTATTAGTCACGATTTAAATCAAGACTTTGTGGAATTCGTTGGAAGATCAAGAGATGAGCAAGGTGATTTCATGGCGGTGATCAGGGGGCAAACGCCAGAAATGCAGCAAGAGCGAACCAAACTTGCGGCTGAATTTACGAACAGCCCTGAAGTGAAAGCCATTGCTGAGCAATACAAAAACGCAGCGTTACCGCAAAACCGCGATGACATTGTGCAAGCTCAGGAGCGCTATGCCGCCGATATTGATTTCAATAAACAGCAATCACCACAGTATGCCCCTGCGCCGTTCAATGACAGCCTCTACCAAACGGGCGAATTTGAGCGCATCCAAGGCCATGCAGCGCAAGGCAACGCGGAAATTAGACAAGATGTGTTACACGAAGAACAGACTCATAACGCGTCTAGCGTCCCGAGCATTGATATGGAACAGGCCCGTGCAGACGCAAAAGCGGCGCACACCCTAATACAGCCAGACAATCGAAGTGACGATGAAAAAATGGCAGAAACAGTGCGTCAATCAAGTCCCTTTAATACAGGACCAAAAATGTGATAATAGCCATGACCTTCAATCAAAAAGAGATAACCTAATGAATATCATAAAAACATGCCTATTATTAATTTGCTTATTAAGTTCAGTATCTCAAGCAGCACCGCTATCGCTACAAGAAAAAGATTTTCTTGTAGGTATTATTAACACCTACAAGTACAAAACAGGTCAACAAAAGCAAGAAGACTTAGCAGATTACTATACTAGCATCGCAAGTATGCTCAAAAGCGGCCAAATAAACTACAACTATGACTTCACTCAAGATTTTATAGATTTCATTTGTAAACTGTATCCAGATAATTGCAGCAAGATTTTTGCTGGAGAAACTATCGAAAATTTAAATTTACGAAATGATTTACTAAAAAACTTTTACGAAAGTGATTTGGTTAAATCAAAATCTGAAAATTTTGCGCAGCAAATTATGCCACCGTATTTAAAAAATAAATTTGAATTGCAAGATAAAAAAATTATTGCTTGTGACAAGCTAATTAACAACATCAACTCTGGGAAATTACAAATTCAGGATATTACTATTAAGCCATTTATAGCTAAAGTTCAAAGCATAAGTAAACAAAACTTACAAGATACTAACAACAAAGCGCTAAATGACTACATCCGCCATGATGAAGAACTTAACTCCTTTATTGAAAATCTCTTAGATAAGGAGCCTCACTAATGACCTTAAACCCCAAACGTACTAAAGGCAGTAACTACACCCGTGGTGGCCAGATTTTATTTCACAATTTGCGGATGTTTCTGCAGATTAACGCCGTGCTTGTCCGCTGGACGTGTTTTGGCGTGCTCATCTTAACAGCGCTGCTATGCTATCTCTTCCTTGATAAAGACACCTTAACGGGCGCTTATTATTATTGGATAAACCAAACGGTTAGCGTGTTTAGACCAGAAAGTCATGTTATGCAGACTGAATGGCAAGGCACTGTCTATACCAGTACGTTAGGGTCTCAATTAGAAAACCCGATACTGATTGCGGCCAACAGCCGCTTTTGGTTATGGACACAAATTTACCTCCTTATTAGCTGTGTGATTGGCATCGTTTTCCTGTCAGTGGCCATGTGGTATTTCAAGAAAAAAGGCGATGAGCAAACCGAGGAACACTTTATTCGGGGGATGCAAAAAGCCACGCCGAAGGAATTAGCAAAACAGCTTAAAAAGGACAAGCGCCAGTCCGATTTCAAGCTCGATGGTATCGGTATTTTCAAAGAACGCTTTGAAGTACAACACTTGTTACTTGATGGCACCACGGGCGCAGGAAAGTCCGTGGCGCTGCGTAAGTTTTTAACGTGGATACGTGAACGGGGCGACAAAGCCATTATCTATGACAAAGGCTGTACCTTTGTCAGTAAATTTTATAATCCGGCAACGGACGTACTACTAAACCCGTTTGATGAACGCTGTGCCTATTGGGATGTGTGGTGTGATGCACATGAACCCTCAGATTTTGAGAACATGGCGAGCGCGCTCATTCCCCAACACGGCGAGGGCGATCCATTTTGGGTGCAATCAGCACGTACCATTTTTTCATCTACTGCATTTAAGATGCAAGATGAACCTAAAAAGAACCAAACCACTGAACGACTGCTTGAACTCATGCTGACCAGCGAACTTGAGTCCTTAAGTGAATACTTAAAAGGGACCGAATCGGCCTCACTGGTATCAGATAAAATCCAAAAAACGGCGATATCGATTAAATCGGTCCTCGCGGCCTACATCAAATCATTACGATTCCTTGCCGGACTGGATGAAAAGGACGAACAGGGAAAACTTCTTCGCCGCAAATTTTCTATTCGTGAGTGGGTGAAAAACGATGCCGAAAGAGGCTTTCTATTTCTGTCCAGTAACGCACAGCAACATGCTTCATTGCGGCCACTGATCTCAATGTGGCTATCCATTGCCTCGACCGCCATTTTAGAACAAGACGAAGATCCGGACCGCAGAATTTGGGTGTTGATGGATGAAGCACCAAGCTTGCACAAGTTACCTGAACTTGCCGAAACAATCGCAGAAGTGCGCAAGTTCGGCGGCTGTTATGTCATAGGTATTCAGTCTTTTGCGCAGCTTAAAAAAGTCTATGGCGAAAATGCGGCGCTTGAAATGTTCGACTTGCTCAACACTCGGCTATTTTTCCGCTCACCCTCTAACGAAATGGCCAAAATCTCGTCTCACGATTTAGGTGAGCAAGAAGTCGATGTCTCTAAAGAGCAATACAGCTACGGCGCTAATGAAATCAGGGATGGCGTATCACTGGGCCATCAAACAATTACCCGCCCTGTGGTCACGCCCTCTGAAATCATGCAGCTTGAAGATTTACAATTTTGGCTGCGCACGCCTGGCAATTATCCCGTGGTAAGAGTGGATTTAGTCTTTAACCAAATGCGCTCACTGTGCGCCCCGTTTATTAAGCGGGATTACACACCATCTGAGAAAGTGAAGAAATTAGAGATAAGCCTTAACTATCACCAATTCAGCGCGGCACAACATCTCGATAAGGCCGATAAAACCAAGCTCCAAAGCATTCATGACACCATGTATGAAGGGGATGAAAACAATGATGAACGCAGCGCGGAAGCGCAGCGCATGACCAAACTTGCTGAAAAAACCGATGCGGTCGCCCAAAGCCTCATCGATGCGAAAAAGGCCAAACCGACAGAGTTAGCGCTCAAAGATGCAGAGAAGAAAAAAGCCGCTGAAAAACAAAAGGCCAATGACCAGCACATTGAGGATGCACAGCGACTTGAAGAGCAACAAATAGCCTCAGTACATGAAGAAATATCGCTCGACTAAAGGAGCTAAAACGATGACCTCATTCAACACCACAGTACGAGTGCCCGAATTGTCGGCGAAAAAGCCCTCACGTAAAGCCTCTAAAAATGACAATGAACGGATGAACGTCATGCGTCGAATTGAAGCCATCAAGGAACTCAAAGCGCTGGGCTTCACGTCTGACGAAATCAAAGCCCAACTCGACTCAGAATAAACCTACCGGATTAGTTCACCTCGTGCCCCGCGCGAGGTCCCTCTAAAGGAATATCATTATGCTTTCCATCAGTCCCATTGCGTCGAGCGCTGGCGGCGCGGCCAGCTACTACCTCAGTGAAGAAAAGAACCTCAATTTGCCTGACGTGTCGTTAGAAAAAGCAGCGGACGCCAAAGAAGGGGAAACCAACTATTACTTGAAAGAGCAGAGCGCCGAGCCCAATACCCAATGGTTTGGCAAACTGGCAGAGCAAGAGGGAATGCTAGGTAAGCCCGTTGAAGAACATCAACTCAAAGAGGTGTTAGCCGGTAGCCTGAACGACCAAACGCTTAAAACCCAAAACAGCAACGCCCGCAACGGTTTTGACTTTACCTTTTCGGCGCCTAAATCGGTCAGTTTACTTGCACTCGTGGGCGGCGATAAACGCTTAATGACAGCGCACGATGACGCGGTAAAATTCGCGTTATCGCATATCGAGAAAGATGCGGCGCAGGCCAGACAAACCAACCCTGATACCAAAGCGACCTCTTTTGAAAACACGGGAAATTTGCTGTTTGCGATGGTGCGCCACAAAACCAGCCGTGAAGAAGATCCGCAGCTGCACACCCACTCACTCACCGCCAACAT
This sequence comes from Shewanella sp. M16, assembly GCF_018224605.1. Taxonomy (NCBI): domain Bacteria; kingdom Pseudomonadati; phylum Pseudomonadota; class Gammaproteobacteria; order Alteromonadales; family Shewanellaceae; genus Shewanella; species Shewanella sp. M16. The sequence continues at coordinate 62,745 of NZ_JAGTUL010000025.1, forward strand.
GACCAAGGACAGCGAGGGCACATTGCGCGCTCTGGCAAGTAGCTTTAAACAAAAAGGCGGCATCATCAATGGCACAGGTGAGCGGGTTTATAACCATCAAAAATACTATACCTCGCTCTATCAAAGCGCCTTAGCCCGCAGTGTTGAACAAGCGGGTTATCAAACTCGTTCACTGGGTAATAATTTGTTTGAAGTGGAAGGTGTCCCGCAGTCCTTACTCGATACATTTTCAACCCGTAGCCAGCAAATCAACGAACAAACCCAAAGCTTAGGTTTAGACTCACAAGCCGCGCGGGACGTGGCCGCAAAGGATACCCGCAAGAGCAAAGCCTATACCAGCGAAGCCACCTTGTTTGAGCAATGGAAAAACAAAGCCAATAACAGCGGCTTTAACCTGACAGGCTTTGTAACAAACAGCATGTCACGAGAAACATCACTCAATGCGTTAGCGCTCAAACCCGCCGCTATCGATGCGGTGAGTCGCGCGATTGAGCACGCCAGTAACACCCAAAACCGTTTTAATTACGCGAAATTAGTGGAATCAGCCACGCTTGAATTTACGCAAGGCCAGAAGCTCGATGCGCTCGATATTAAATTGGCACTCGATAAGCACATTGAAGATGGCGCACTCATTCCACTTGATAAAGAGTCTGCAACCTTTACCAGCGCCGCCCACATCAAAGCAGAAACCAACCTGCTAGAGAGCATCAAGCCCAAAACGGCCAACATGCGCCAAGTGGTCGATACCAACACGCTTCAAGGCAAAGGCTTAAATGCGGACAACCAAAAGAAAGTCTCTGAACTGTTCGCCAGCACAAAACAAGTTAACCTAGTGAACGTCTTTGGCAGTAGCGAACAACTCGCCACAGCCCTGCTCAATGTCGGTGAAGCCAACGGTAAACGTATTCACATCATTACCCCTGACATGAAAAGCAAACTGCACACCAGTGAACGGGTACAACGGGATTCATCGACTATTGGCAAGTGGATAATGAACCACTTCAAACCTGACCACACCCATACACTCAGCAGCTTTACTAAAACGGCCAACAACACTAACCGCGATATTTTAGTGGTTGAGAACGCCAATAAACTCGGCCTTAACGACTTTAATGCCCTGCTCGCGCAAGCCAAAGCGGGTAACAGTAAAGTGATTTTGCTCAATCACGCCAATGCCAAGCAAGGCATGAAAGCCGGTAACGCTATCGAGGTACTTAAAAAAGGCAACGTAAACGAAAGCAACTGGGTCGCCACCAAACAAAGCAACACAGCCATGCGACTGCATGAAAGCAAAGACAGTGACAGGGTTAACCTGATTGCAAAAACTTACGCGCAACTGCCCGAGAAGCAACACACCCAAGTCATTGCGGGCACCCATAAAGACGTGAAGCAGCTTAACAGCGCGATCCGCGCAGAACTGCAAAATCAAGGTGACGTATCGCGCCTTGGGCTCAACATCCCTACCCTTAATCCCGTGTTCTTATCCGCGCAGCAACGGGAAGTCGTCGGCCAGTACACCAAGGGCATGGTACTCACCCAATGGCAAAAAGTCGGTGGCCGCAATCAACAGCAGCAATTGACGGTGGACAGTGTAAACCGCGATAACAACACCCTCACGCTGATAGACAAAAACGGTAAAGCGTCCGAGATTAACCCCAGCAGCAAAGCCTTTAAAGCCGCAGAGTACGCGATCGCTAAACCGGACAATTTACATATCGCCAACGGCGACAAACTCATCATGGCCACAAACCATCAAGACAGTGGTTTGAGCAAACAAATTTATACGATCAACGCCCTGTCCAAAGAATGGGTCACGCTCAAAGACGAAAGCGGCAAACAACACAGCGTTAAAGCCAGTGCATTGCACCATGCGCCGCTCAATCATGGTTACGCCACCACGCCAAGCAATGCCAGCCCTAATGCAAGTCACCACATCGTCAATATTAAAGCCTATAGCGCCTCAAAAGAGTGGTTACATGACACGCTGACACAAGGCATCAAACACATTGATATATTCACCGACAAGGCACAACAATTTGATGACCGATTAGAAAAAAGTGAAGTGAAACCATCCAGTATTTCGCGCATCATGCAAGCCGCTGATATGCCAGAAAAGTTCGTGAATAGCCAAACTACGGCCCTGCTCACCCAAGATGTGACCGCAGCACTGAATGCCATTGGTGCCCAGCATCAAGACAAAGGGCTTATTCACAATGCCGTGGATTTTGCCATCCAGCACATTAGCGAGAAAGAAGCCGGTTACTCACAAAAAGAACTGATTGTTAATGCGATCAAGTACGCCTTTGAGGAAAAAGGCACCAGCATTACCCAACATGAAATCATCAACACCCTGCAACACATGGCCACGAACAGCACGGATAAAGGCGCGCCCTCACTCCTGAGCGCCGAATACCACGACGGCACCCGCTGGACCACCCAAGCCGCCATCGATACCGAAGTGCGTATTTTAGACAGACTACAAGCGGGCAAAGATCAACTTGCGCCCCTTACCAGCGTTGAACACGCCGCGCAGGTACTCAGTCAAAATCAAAACCTGACCGATGGCCAAAAAGACGCGACCTTGCTTATCACCACCACCAAAGACCGATTTGTAGGTGTTCAAGGGTTAGCGGGTACGGGTAAATCGACCATGCTTGAAACGGGTATCGATCTTGTTAAACAAAGCGAATCCATTCTCAACTCACAACCCAATAAGACACCGACACAATTCATAGGTCTAGCGCCGACACACGCCGCCGTTAACGAACTCAAAGACAAGAACGTCGAAAGCCAAACTGTGCAATCACTCCTAAGCAACTTTTTAAGCCAAGATGCGAAACCAGACCAATACGCTAACACCGTGTTCTTGCTCGATGAATCCTCGATGACCAGTAACGCCCAAATGGATAAATTTACCCATTTGATTGAGACAACAGGCGCGCGCGCCGTGTTCTTGGGTGACACTAAACAGTTAACGTCCCAAGAAGCGGGTAAACCTTTTGAACTCGCGTTAAACAAAGGCGCAATCAATAGCGTCACCATGAAAGACATTGTGCGCCAACAGAACAGCACGCTACTGAGTGCAGTACACAATATTGTCGATCGCCAAGGCGAAAGCGCTATTGATAAAATTCAGCAACAATTACCCTTTGACCAATACATCGCGCCCACCGCGAACGACGCGGTAACGCCCGAAAAGCAGGCTACCGCTAACATCAATCAAAGTTTGAATATCATTTCGACTTTGCAGTCGATAACCGATAACCCGAAGAAAAACCAGCAACTGGCGACCGAAGCCCTGCCCGCCACGGTGGCACTGGAATACTTGGCCAGAACACCTAAAGCGCGTGAAAATACCCTTATCATTGCGTACACCAACAAGGAACGCGACGACATTACCCACGAAATCCGCCAAGGGTTACAGCAACAAAAAAGCCTCAGTACCGAACAATTCACCGTACCGAGATTACGCGGTGTTCATGCCAGTAAGGCGGAATTGGCGACCATGTTGCCCTATCAGCAGGGGTTAATCCTAACGACCAGTAAAGACAGTTATTTTGAAATTATGAAGGTCGATAAGCTCAATAACATGCTCACCCTCGCGGATATGAAAACCGGCGAGGAAAAGCATTTCTTCCCCAAAAATCATGGCCACAAATTCACGAACCTTTGGGCTAAGAGTGAGCAACCTCTCGCAGAAGGCGACAGTATCATGCTCCGCAAAAGCGATATTGACCGTGAAATGCAGGGCAACAAAACCTATACCGTTAGCCGCATTGACGATAAACAAATGCAGCTCAAATCCACGGATAACCACACATTAACGCTCTCAACCAAAGAGTTGAAAGATGCTCATTGGGATTATGCATACACCCGCACCGCCGATATGGCGCAAGGGGCAACCTATGAGAATGTCATTACTGCGATTAAGGGCCAAGGTGCATTAACTAACGTAAGGCGCGCGTATATCGATATCACCCGTGCCAGTAAGCACGTAAAAATCATCACCGATAACCCGCAAAAAATGATGCTCTCATGGGTCAATAACGATCCCAATAAAGTCTCTGCACTTGAGACAAGAGATAAGTATTACCCTGAACATACCCCGCTATTTAATGACAAACCCTTGCCGCAGGAAAACCCAAAGTACCTCGATGTGAATGGATATGTGGATCTAAAACGGATGGCCACTGAGCTAAATGCCAAGCTTCCGGCCTACAGTGAATCGCTGGCAACGCAGCTTTTAGGTGAGCCGAACCGCGATAAATCAGACAAAGATAACCTGACATTTGGCAAAGAGGGGAGCCTAACATTGACCACAACGGGCCAATATCGTGGCTATTTTAAAGACTGGAAAACCGGCGATAAAGGCACCCTAATTAACCTGATTATGGTCGCTGAAAAATGCAGTTATAAGGATGCACTTTATAAAGCCGATAAAATGATGAACGAACCCGATAAATATAATCTGGTAAAAAACCCACAGCATGATGAATTAACACATGCCATTCCGGTTAAGCAAAGCCAATTAGAAGCGCGCGCGAAGCAATACTTTAACGAAGCAAAACCTATAGAAAACTCGCTCGCACAGACGTATTTAAACAAGCAAGGCATCGACGTTAAGCAGCATGAAAACTTACGTTTTCACGATGCCGTTTATTCGTCAGAAAAACGTGGAACCTTCCCCGCATTAATTGCGAACATCACCAATGATAAAGATGAGACCAAGGCAGTAGAAATTGCTTACCTTGATAAATCCAGCGGTGACATTGCAGCGCTTAAAATAAATAAGCGCATACTCGGCTCCAAATCGGGGAACAGCACGACGATCAACAAAGGCAATAATTTAGACTATAGCATTGTCGCTGTCGGTGTAGAGAACGCGCTTAAGATAAATGCTGATAATAAAAACGGGGCTGACGTTATTGCGCTTAACAATAATAATGACACCAAAACATTCAATACAAATGAATTGCGCGAAAACGTGATAGTGGTACTTGATAATTCACAAGACACTGCAAAACTGGCTAATGACCTTACCGAAAAATTCAGCAAGGAAAATATACATGCGGTTATTATTGAACCCAGCCTGATACCTGACGGCTTAAACAAAGTCGAAACGACAAAGCAATTAGTCAACGAAGCGATCTATAGCATCACGACAAAAGATAATACCCTATCTAAAGCCATTCAATCATTGAGTCATGATATTGCAGGCACAAAAAATATCACGATGAAAGATGACAGCACTAACGTAACGACGAATAAAATAAAGCACGATGAACACTATCAACATTTAGCAATGGATAGCCACCGTTCAACGACGAAAGAATACTCCCCCAACATCGACAATCCTAAATTGGATATTGGGGAAAAGACCATGTAATGAATATATAAAGAGGACACTTAGTCCTCTTTATTTTCGCCCGCTAAAATCTGCTCAACTTTTTCCTCTGCCTTTCTCATAGTGTCCTTATGCTTAATACCTGCATTCTGTATATCTACAGGAGCCGCATTGTATGTCTGGTAATAGACCAAACTGCTAGTGTGTTGTGCCTTAACTGTATAGGTCAAAATCACCTCTAACAGTTCGCGAGTAGATAACCCCTCGGCATCATCTTTATGCTCAAGAATACGCAGAGCAAACAAGATCAAATCTCGCGCGGCAGCAGCATCTTTTTCTAACCCCTTCTCTTCTCGATAAGCAACAATCTTGGCATAGAGATCTGCATCGCAGGGGACTTGCACAACTTTACTTCTGGCCATAGTGACATTATCCAATGTATTAAAAGTGTATTAACAACGTATCGGTTTGCATTATAACTGTATTAACCAGTGTATTAAAGTTTAATACACTCACAAAATGAGTTAATAAGTAATTCTTTTATAAACATCACTTTAATACTAAATAATACACACGGTATTAATACTGTATTAATCCGCCTGAAACCATTGGTACAAGGGCTTTTAATACGATTGTATTATTTTATTAATACACCTTTAATACGATTTAGTGTAAAAACGAAATGAATTTTCAAAAAAAAATATTTAAACTATTTTGATATTTAAACATTTAATTTCAATAATTTACACCACAAACAACCATAAGAATTGATTTATCAATTCTTGCGTGGGGTGTGGTCTTATTCTCAAGGTTCCAACTTCACTATTTCGCCAGGGTTTTGCACTTTTCATTTTTTGGGGATTTTTTGGGAATTTTCGATTTTTGCTAGGCTGCTGCCGTATGAAGCGGCAAAGGTATCGGGGGATTTTCAAGCCAAAAAAACGCACTCAATGAGTGCGTTTTCTGCAAGCGTGGCGGCTTAATATTCGCTTGGCAATAATGCGGTGGTTCGTGCTCTGTCTGCCTCAGTGATGATCAAAATCTTAATCCCTGCGAATAAATAGGATGATATTACCCGTTCATTATTTCGAAGTGCGTGATCATTAGATTGCCTATCCTCATCAGGAACGAGCCCCCAATCTCCCAACGCGTGACGGTAAAATAATACTGCCAGTTCTTCATTGCTTGAATTTTCGATTAGCGCAAGTACGCCTTGCGAGACATACCCAGCCCCAAGCCACGCTAACACCCTCTTTTCTCTTGCGGCTTTTTCTTCTATTGTTTCTAACATAAAAATCCCATTACTATTTATTTAAACTGAACTCATTAAACTAGATGGCTTTTTATTTATAACGTTAATTCGATTAAATAATGATGTGCCTTAGATGCTGCGATTATCCCTTTCAACATTTCTAGCCAACTTGCTATATAGGAATCATGTTGAACGTTACCGTTAACACTTAACTAAACCATTAAAAGAACTTGCTCCTAATTCGGCGAATGGCTTTTAAAATTGGCAATTACATGAGCGAAAGTTAAATCCTTTATTTCTATCAAAACGATCTTAATATCCTGCTAGGTGAGTTAAATCGTGCAATGCTGCCTCGTAAAAATCGCAAAACTTTAAACAACTAAAAAATGGCATTTTACATTGATTGATGGCAACACAATCCCCGCCGTACTTCTCCGTTTATTTACTCACCAAAATTTATTATAAAAAATCTACACATAGCAAGGTGAAATTAATCTTATTTCATTCAATCGCGCCGACCTCTGAAATTTTTAACGCCTCAACCTCCTCCATTTAAAACCAGTTGTAAATTAGATGACGGCAGAGCCGCCACTTTAACCATTAATAATTAGCAAGGATTTCACATTTTGACAGCTGCTACTTTTCTGCCAACTTGCCTATCAATTGTTTTGCGCTATAAATGGCATTAGGTGTTATTTTACGAACCCAAGCTTTAGAATATCGCGACCATTTAAAAGCATGTTTTTTTATTGTTAACCGTAGCGCCTCGCTTGGTATATCATCAAAAGTTATTTTAATACGTCCATCTTCCTCATATAACGCCCAAGAAATCCCCTCAATTTCACCGCTTGCACTCAATGCAACTTGATTATGTAACTTTTCCAAATCTTCAATTCGATCCCTTACGGTGCGAATAGTCGCGCTGTTATTTGCGATTGAGTAACTAGCAAACCCTACCCGACCGCAAAAATCCCCCTTTAGTAATTCTTCCGCTTCTTTTTCGGTTAGCTTATGCGTTTGCGTCATGTACTCGATTTTGTCGGCGTCCGTCATATGCTTAGAGCGGATAACTTTATTGATCGCTTTCATCGTTTCTTGTGAACGCTCCAAGCCTGCGAGTTTTTCTTTTAGTTTGGCGATAGCTTCGGGATCATCCGATGCAATGCCATTAGTGCCAACGCTGGCCGCTCTGTCAGCGTAATAACCCGCTTTTTTGCTTGCCGCAACAGATTTACCCATATCATTAAAAATCTTGTCTGCGTGGCGTCTCGCGCGTTTCTCGCTATGGTGTCCAACCAAAATTGGCTGGCCGAACGGAATACAAGAAGCAAGGCTTCTAGACGACTCATAAAATTTGTTTGAGTCTGCCGCCGCTTTACCTGCGGCGCTCTCTAAGCGGTCACGCTTGCTTTCGAGGCGATCTTGATAATCGCCAAAACTAACCACTTTGCGAGTGTTGTCATCGTTTGGCGGTGTTGGCTCAGGGGCTTTGGAATCGTTCGACAACGGGCATAAATAGCCGTCTAACAATGCCTGTTTAACTTGTGCATAGGTAAAATGCGGCTTTTTCGCTTTGACTTCTTCAAAGGTCAAAACGATATCGTCAGAAAAATGATAGGGACAATCAGAAAAACGCACTTTAGTTAATACACCATCAATCACGGTTACATAAATTTCTAGCTCTGAGTATTCCTTCTCGTACCAGCTCCAAAAGAAATTTATATCAACGATCTGCGGGGCATTATCATTAAAACAATCATCCATCCCCATTGTTTGGGTTCTGAGTACGATCTTTGTCGCCATTGACAACAACACTGCAATTTTACTTTTTGCGTTTTTACGTAGTTTCCCATCTTTAAAGCCTTTCAATTTATCGTCTTTGGAGAGCCTGCTTGTCGCTTGTAAGCTGGCTTGCTCGCTGAAAGGCTTAGTGTGGCTTGCTGGGGTAGTGATTGAGTGTGTCATGGGCTGCTTGCTCCGTTTGGGGTCTATCATCTTCGTTTTCGCCTGACGTCCTGCTCGCTTGCCATCGTTCTGATTGACAAGGGCGCGCAGCGGCGAAGCGAACCCTTGGCAAGCGGGTTGTGGTGAGCGACAGATAAGACGGAAGCGTAAACGAAAGGGATAGCACCAGGAGCGGCCATGATGCCGAAATGAACGACCAGCTTAGCCACACTTGCCGCGCAGTGAGTAGGACTGTGCTTGGCGGTTTGGTGGTTGCGTTAGGGATTGGCAAGCAGGAACGTAGAGCCACGGCAAGCTTGCTTGCCATCAGTGGATCAC
>NZ_JAGTUL010000026.1:0-71475 GCF_018224605.1 Shewanella sp. M16
TATTAATAAATACTTTTTTAATGAGTAATTTATTCATTGGTCAGCCTTCTTTACACCAGATTGGCCATCAGCAGAGTTGCTTTGCAGCGCGTTGTTCATCAGCGCTTCGTTCATCAGAGCTTCGTTCATTTGCAACTCGTCCATCAGTAAAAAATTACGCAGAATTTGCGCACCCACGGCGGCACTTTTTTCGGGGTGGAACTGCACGCCCATAAAGTTGCCTTTGCCGATGGCGGCGCTAAAGTCTTCACCATAGGAACATTGGGCTAAGGTAAATTCACTCAACGGCGCGCGGTAACTGTGGACGAAATACACATAACTGCCATCTTCAATGCCCGTAAACAGCGGGTGAACGTTAGGGATTTTGGCTCCTTGTGAGTTTGTCGTTAGCTTAAGTTGGTTCCAGCCCATGTGCGGCAAAGGTAGGCTTTCAGCTTTGAGTAACTGCGTATCCAGCTCGCAAATGTCGGTCGGGATTATGCCTAAGCACTCGCAATCTTGACCTTTGCCGCCGCGCTCCTTCGAAATTGCCGCCAACATTTGCATGCCAAGGCACACGCCCAGCACAGGTTGAGTCAGGCCTTGAATGAGTTCGACCAAGCCTTTTTCATGTAAGGACGCCATGGCGGCACCCGCGGTGCCCACACCCGGCAGTACCACACGTTTTGCCGCTTTGATTTTGGCTTTATCGTCTGTGACCAATACCTTAGCGCCTAAACGCTCGAAGGCGAAACGTACTGAGTTTAAATTGGCACAGCCCGTGTCTATGATGACGGTTTCAGCATCTGGTGATTCATTTGCTGTTAATTGCGGGCTAGCTGTTAATTGCTGACCAGCTGTTAATAGAGTGTCTTGTTGCATCCTAACCTCTTAAACGATTTATGCTGATGCCTTAAAGCACGCCTTTGCTCGATGGCAGAATATCGCCTTCGACTTTAACCGCTTGGCGTAGCGCGCGGCCGAGCACTTTAAACAGGGCTTCAACCTTGTGGTGATCGTTATCACCTTCGGCGGCGACATGTAGCGTACAGCGCAGGCCATCGGCAAAGGATCGGAAGAAGTGCGGCACCATTTCAGTGGCCATTTCGCCGACGTGCTCACGCTCAAAATTGGCCGAGAATTTGATAAAAGGACGACCAGAGATATCCAGCAGACATTCGCCCTTGGCTTCGTCCATCGGCAGGCTAAAGCCGAAACGGGCAATGCCGCGTTTGTCGCCGAGCGCTTGGCGCAGGGCATCACCTATGGCCAGTGCCGTGTCTTCGATGCTGTGGTGATCGTCGATTTCCAGATCGCCATCGACTTTCACATCCATTCTAAAATTACCGTGGGTGGCAATTTGATCGAGCATGTGGTCGAAAAAGCCAATGCCCGTATCAATTTTACCTTTGACTGAACTGTCGAGATCCACAGTCACGCGAATATCGGTTTCTTTGGTGGTACGTACGACTGTGGCGGTGCGGCCTTTATTGAGCAGCGCATCAGCGATGGCGTTCCAGCCCAACGTTTCGCGTTGATATTTCAGACTTTTAATGCCCATGGCATTGCCGAGTTCCACATCGGTTTCGCGATCACCAATTACAGCTGATTGGGTGAAATCGATGCAGCCTTGGGCGAGATAGTCTTTTACTAGCCCAAGCTTAGGTTTACGGCAGCTGCAATTTTCATCGTTAAAGTGCGGGCAAATCACCACATCTTCGAAGTTCACCCCTTGGCTTTTGAGGATTTGCATCATCATATTGTGGGGCGCGTCGAAATCTTCCTGCGGGAAAGACGGTGTGCCAAGGCCGTCTTGATTGCTGACCATGACTAAACGAAACCCCGCCTTTTGCAGACGTAGCAAAGCGGGGATCACTTGTGGCTCGAACACTAATTTCGCTAGACTATCGACCTGTTTGTCGGTGATGGGCTCTTCAATCAAGGTGCCATCGCGGTCGATAAACAGAATTTTTTGTGCAACGTGCGGGACAAATTGTGGGTTCATGGCTCTACCTTCAAATTCAATTCGTTTAGCTAATGCTTAAGCTGATTTAACTTTCAGCGTTGCATTCGCTTTTTATTAGTTTTTTATGATCAGAGATTTATTATCAGTGACTTATTATTCGTTTTCTGATGACTGCTCAGTGCGTTGCGATTCAAATAAATTCACTAACACATCGGTATCCGCCTTTGAACTAAAGCTAAAACGGATGGCCTTAGCAAGCCTTGGGTCTTTGTAGGCGCGGGCGACAACACCGCTGCTTTGTAGTAACGCAGCGACCTTGGCGACATCATCAAATTCAGCCAGCACATAATTGCCGTTAGGCTTAAGCACGCGGGCGCGGGACTCTGAACTATTCGATTTTGAACAATAAGCGCTGATCGCCGCTGTGAGTCTGGCGCCTTGCTCATTTAATTGTGCGACTTGCACTTTCATCCGCGCAACGCCTGCGCTCGATAGAGCCTGTGTGGCGACTTCACTCACGGGTAGCGGCACAGGATAGGGCGCAATCACGCGCATAATGATTTCGACTACAGCCTCGTTTGCCAGCATAAAACCACAGCGTGCGCCGGCGAGTGCGAAGGCTTTTGACAGGGTGCGCAGTACCACTAGATTCGGATAGCTTTCCAGCAAATCCGCCACACTGTATTCAGGGCAAAACTCAATATAAGCTTCGTCGATGACCACAAGCGCGTCGGGCAAGGCTTTGATTGCTTGCTCGATAATGGCTTTGTCGATCACTGTGCCAGTCGGGTTATTGGGATTGCAGATAAACACCAGTTTTGCGCCGCGAACGTCCTCGGCATAGCTTGTCGGCAAGCCATATTCCGCGCTGAGATTTAACGCTTTAACGCCCACATTAAAGGTGTTCGCGCTGATGGCATACATGCCGTACGTCGGGCCAAAGCAGGCAATGCTGTCGACGCCTGGTATACAAAAGGCGCGAATTAACAGTTCAATCGCTTCATCGGCGCCGCGGCTGGCGACTATCTTGCTGGTGCTCACGCCGCTATATTCGCTGTAGGCACTGATAAGCTGCGGCGGTTGGCATTCTGGGTAACGATTCAATTTCGATAAATCGAGCGCTGCGGTATCGACATTATTAAAGGGCGATTCGTTGGCATTGATCCAAATATCACCACGACCGCCCAGTCTGCGGGCACTCTGGTAGGGCGTTAAATCCAGTAACTCAGGGCGCGCTAAACGCTCGGCTAAATTTAGTGGCGCCGATTGCGTTAACGTTGATGGTGTTAACTTTGATGCCGTTAATGCTGTGGGTTCTGCTGTCTTTTCCATGCTGCTCATTTGGCTCATTTTCTTCACTCAGCTCTATTTTTATAAACTTAAGGGCTAATCACTTAAGAGTTATTCACTTAAGTGCTAATCACTTAAGATCTAGGCGGGTCATTTCTCTAGGCTAGCTAAACGTACTGCGATCGCATTTTTGTGCGCATCGAGCAATTCGTTACTGGCTAACGTCATGACTGCTTGCCCCAATCCTATTAAGCCCTTAGCACTGAGTTCCTGCACGGTAAAGCGGCGGCTAAAGTCGGCTAATGACAGGCTCGACACGGCGCGGCTGTAACCGTAAGTCGGCAGCACGTGGTTGGTGCCACTGGCATAATCGCCAACAGATTCAGGTGTATAAGCGCCTAAAAATACCGAGCCCGCGGCGCGAATATTTTTCAATACCTCACGGGGAAAGCGCGTTTGGATGATCAAGTGCTCAGGCCCATATTGATTAGAAACCTGCGCGGCTTGCTGCATATCGTCAACAACAAAAGTGCGACTGCTGAGGAGCGCCGTTGTGGCTATATCACAACGCGGCAGAGCAGCGAGCTGTCTTGTCAGTGCGTCATTCACGCCATCGGCGATAGCTTGCGAATCCGTTACTAAAATCACTTGTGAATCAGGGCCGTGCTCAGCTTGTGAAAGCAAATCGGCGGCGATAAATTCGCAATTGGCGTCGCTATCGGCAATCACCAACACCTCAGAAGGACCAGCCGGCATATCGATACACACAGTGCAGCGGCCATCCTGTGACACTAAGCGTTTAGCTTCAGTCACGTAGCGATTACCAGGACCAAAAATCTTATCGACCGCCGGAATCGTTTCTGTGCCAAAGGCCAGTGCCGCAATGGCTTGTGCGCCGCCCACTTGATAGATTTCAGTGATCCCGCAGGCATTGGCTGCATAGATAATGGCATCGTTGATGGGCGGTGGGCTGACCAATACTCTTTGTTCGCAGCCGGCGATCTTGGCGGGGAGGGCAAGCATCATCACGGTAGAAATTAATGGTGCGCTGCCACCGGGGATATATAAACCCACTTTTTCAATCGGTTCGCTACGTAGCTCGCAGCGAACTTCCGCCTCGGTTTCCATATCAATCGGGCGAAATTGCTGGGCGCTGTGAAACACATCTATGTTTGCCATGGCTTTGGCGATCGCCGCTTTAAGCTCTGGTGATACTCGTGCGCTTGCTGCAGTAATGTCGGTTTCACTCAGACGCAGCTCACCACTACCTTGTCCATTTAAATCTCTAGTCGCGCTATTGAAGCCATCAAACTTTTGATTAAATTCGGCAATAGCGGCATCACCCCGCGTTGCCACCGCATCAATAATGGCGCGAACGCTTTGCTCTAAGCCGCTGTCACCAATTAAAGGCGAGCGTTTCAGCGCCGTTTTTTGCTCGGCGGTTGATAAGGTTGACCAAGTTAGGATTTCCATACATTACCCCATCATTTTTTCGATTGGCATCACCAGAATCGAGCTGGCACCGAGTGCGGTCAGCTGTTCCATAGTATCCCAGAACAAATCTTCGGTACTGACGGCGTGTATAGCAACGCGGTTAGTATCATCATTTAATGGCAATACGGTTGGGTTTTCCGCGCCGGGCAGCAGGGCGACGATTTGATCTAAGGTCTCGGTTGGCGCGTGCAGCAGGATATATTTGCTCTCACGGGCGCGGATAACGCCATTGACGCGGGACAGAATTTTGTCGATGAGTGCTTGTTTAGTCGGTGTTTGGGTTTGGGTCGATTGAATGATGCAGGCCATAGAGCGGTAAATCACTTCAGTTTCGTATAAACCGTTGGCCTCTAAGGTGGCGCCCGTTGACACGAGATCACAAATCCCATCGGCAAGGCCGGCACGCGGGGCGACTTCAACCGAGCCTTTTAACATACAGTCGCGATAAGTTATGCCTTTTTGTTGCATAAAACGGCGCAGAAGGTTCGGATAAGAAGTGGCGATGCGTAATCCTTCTAACGAGGAGGCATCGGCGTAACTGAATTCTGTTGGTACGGCTAACGAGAGGCGACATGATCCGAAATCTAACTGACGCAGTTTGAGACAATCTGCGGGTTTGTTCAGAGTTTGACGCTCGATTTGTTCTTCTTCGAGCACGTTTTCACCTATGATCCCCATATCGACTACGCCGTCCATCACTAGACCTGGGATATCGTCATCACGAACGCGCAGTAAATCGATAGGCATATTGTCAGCATGAGCTATAAGGCGTTGTTCATTAATGGAAAATTTAACACCACAGCTTTTTAGCAGTTGCTGAGAGTCAGTAGAAAGACGGCCAGATTTTTGGATGGCGATGCGTAAACGGTTCGATTCAGTCATAGTGTTATCTCGCTCAAAAGTATCAAAATTAAAAGATTCAAAAAATGTTGTTTAATCGGTTTAATACGCCTTGCCATTCAATGGGCCCTAGCTAAGAAATCTAGCTAAGTGTTCTAGCTAACGTATTGATAATTTATTAAATATCTAAAGTTTCTTATTTAAATTAAAACCCAAATTAACGCCTAAATGCAAAAACCCCCGGAATTCCTTCCAGGGGTTTATGATCATCTTGAATCAGTCCGCCAGAAGGATATAGTCCTCCGGCAGTGAGCGTCCGAAGGCTACCGCATATGGTGGTGATGGTGGTGGATAGCGTTCAGTAGTGGGCTCATTTTACTTTCTCGGTATTTAACTTTATTGGCTTAACTGTTCGAAATACAGTGAAGCGTTTAATTCGTTGTTACGGACGTCTATCCGTATAAGTGGATTTAAACTAACCGCTTTTATGAGCCTTTGCAACAGTCAATTTGAATTAAATGAGAATATTTATGCGTTTTTGTGAAAGGCAGAGGGTTATCGTTAAATAAAGTTATTGAGCATTTTTGTTGGAGGGATGTTGAAAGTGGATGGAAATGTGTTGGAAGTCGTGCAGGGGGAACTGTAACTTGAGTTGTGAGCATTTGCTGATATTCATTAATACAGGCTTGCCATGGTGTTCACTCACCGACTCGCAGCTAGTCCGTCCTTGGATGCTCGACCGCCCCGTCCATGGGGCGGACGGTCGTCTCGCTAATCACCATGGCTCATCTTTGAGCATTCGTTTAGTCTGTAGGTTAAAATACTAGATCTAAATTAACGATCGTAGGTACCACTATATTGGACTAAATGTATGGTACGCCGGTTATTGCAAATAATGAAAGCAAGATAAAAGGAGTGGGTTTGTGCTAATCTAATCGACTATTTAACTTTATGTTTTGGCTTTCATACTTCATGTTACGCGCATTGTGACAGTGATGGAAAACTGGGTATTAGCACATTAGGCGCGATACAATATAAGTTTATTCCAACTCTGTTTTTGTAGAGATATGTTAATTTTTGAGTTGTATTGTTTCAAATGGATTTTTATTAATTTTTTAAAAAGAAATGTTTTGTAATTAAGTTTGAAAGTGAACTGTATACTTTTTTATATATGTAAAGACCACCACCTATCGCACCAATTGCTGCTAGAGAGAAAATAATAAAAAAGCCTAGATAGCCAGATGCTTCAATAATTCCATTATTTCTATCTTGTTGATTTATAGCATATATACTTGGTCCAAAGTAATACATTCCAACAGACTATAACCAACTATAAGTGATTGCAATTGTTGAGGATATGCCGTGAGTGAATATGTTAATTGCATTTTTTACCTTTTGGCTTGTATGATTAAACTCCGACTTTACAGAACCAAGCTCATTAGTTTTTTCGGCTATTTCAGCATTTTTTTCAGCTAATTGTTTTGATTTTATTTCTTCCACAATTGCATAAATATCATCTTCAGCAATATCTTCACCACCAAGTACGGATGCATGCTGTACCATATTAAATAGTGAACTGTTCCATCTGACTAAATTGAAATAATCTTCTGAAATATTGCCTTTCTTTTTTAGGTCTTTAAAACGTTTTAAAAAGCTATCCCAAAACACATCATCAGAGTTTAACGCAGTATAAGCATCGGTCAATAACATATCAAAAGGTAACGAAGCAAAATGCTCAGGGTGTTTCAGCCATAGAAATGTT
The DNA here is from genome assembly GCF_018224605.1 of Shewanella sp. M16. Classification (NCBI taxonomy): domain Bacteria; kingdom Pseudomonadati; phylum Pseudomonadota; class Gammaproteobacteria; order Alteromonadales; family Shewanellaceae; genus Shewanella; species Shewanella sp. M16. The sequence goes on from NZ_JAGTUL010000026.1 coordinate 7,332, forward strand.
GCTAACCATTTCTCCGATGTAACAACTTGGATCGAATTTTTTTCTATCTCATTTTTAAAGAAACGGTTTGTAACATTTTCAATTGTTTTATTTGATGTTATAAAGGTTGAGAATTTTTCATTTAAGGAGTTTATTGACTTTCCATCTCTAGAATTAAATACTCTAGAAACACATGTTATGTCATGTGATGTTCTTTTAAATCCAACTCGTCTTAGAAATTTTTCTAATTTATTTTCATCAAAAAAGAATTGCTCTTTTAATATAAAGTCATTATCTATTTCAATTCCAATTCCATTTAAATTAGACTCTAATAGTACTGACTCAGTGTTAATTTGTTCAGGTGTAACACCTTTGGAATTGAATAATTGACGTGTCATTTCATGTGATAAATGATATTTTTTGTTTTGTAATGTTTCTATCCAGAAAGAGAAAACGCCCCTTATCTCTCGTGCAGTAACATCAAATATTTTTACTTTTGCATTTAGATCGACAATTAGCTCTAGAATCTCATGCAGATATTTCTTACGAGTAGGCCCATTCCAACCGAGTAAACCGATTATGATTGGAGTGTCAAAATAAATTGTGATGTTATTAAATTTTGTTTTTTTTGGAACTTTTATCTGCAAAGGTTAAATAGTTTGCTAATAAAGTTCCTTTTACTATTCTAGTGATGTCTGGGATTAAAGATTTTTTCTGTTGATGAATATATTTAATGAAGCTTGCTAACAAATATTGTTTGTTTTTGATTTTTGTCTTTGTTTCTGGAATGCCTCCATCAATATTCTCAGTGAATATTGATATGTTAGCCCTTATGAAATTATAAAGTGATTCTTCACCAAACTCATAGGTTATATCCTCTCCAAATTCTTCTTTAGCATAAGTTATTAAATATTCCACTATACTATTTATTGAGTTTTTAATCTCATATTTTTTAGCTTTGACTGCTGTGTTAGTTCATGTACTTTTTTAAATTGAACAAAATATTGTTTGTTATCTTTTATCAATATCCCTAAGTTTTTCGCTCTGATAAGTAGCGAATTTAATGCTCCTAGTGGTGTGACTATTTTAAACCGATCATTGAATGCGTTTTGAAGATCAGATTTATCAATTGTTTCAGTGTTAAGATCTTCTAAAATATCAGCTAAAAATGGAATAAAAAGATCTAGTTCATCTGCTTTTTTTGGCCCTGCAAGCTTTCTAGAAGTGATATGTTCACAAGCGGAGAGTTTTTTTCTATTTGTTGCATAGTAAACTTTTATTCCATTTTTGTGGATTTCCCAATCTCTTGGGGTTCGATAACATTTAGAGCGTCACGTAACAGCGTACTACCCAGACTTCTAGTGGAACTTAAATAATAAATGACTTAGATATCAAAAATAATTTAAATATGCCAGTAACTTAGCATCGCTTGCCATGAGATTCCAATATTTTTTATGCAGAAAAAGTGAAACGTTACATGCCAAGACAATTGTTGGTGCTATATGTTAATTACGAATAATAAAAAAGATAATATTTTCAAATAATTGTCTCGATAATAAAAAGATAAACATGCTCACCATATCTGATCCGCCTTTTGTTTTTTCATTGTTAACTCATAGAATCACAACATAAATACAGTAATCTCATGAAAAAAGTGAATGCTGTTTCTATTGCATATGTTGTGCATAGGAACGTTAGAATATGTAAGGTGTTGGTTCATTTCGCAAGCTTAAGTAACCGTACTGATGGCTTTGGGTCGATAGCAAAAGATCTGGTGATTCATTTCTGAATAGGCATTGTTGCACCAGTGACCGTTGGCGGCATGGATGCCGCCGTCGAGCCCTCAGAGACGAGTTTATGGCGTGTCACTGGGGAAGCAATGACAATTCAAGTCGCAAACTGACGACAAAATTATCTTGCTTTGGGGCAAATATCTTTTTAGCTAAACGAACAGCAGAAGTGTTAGTTAGGATTGGCATTGTTGCAATCGTGACCGTTGGTAACATGGCCGCTCTTTCACATCTGACCCATAGGGATATGGGAAATGTCACTATGATGTCGGGAACATCATTGACCATGTGAACGCGGTATTTACACTTCCATGTGCTGCAGATGTTACCGTCGAGTCCAAAGGGATACTTCTTATTAAATAAAAAATCGGCGAGTCACTGGGAAACAATGACAATTAATGCCGCACAGCTAGCTGTTTGCATCAGTTCTTGATGCCGGAATTCGTCATTAAGAATTTGCCTAAGATTGGCATTGCTGTACCTGTGACTATCTAAAAAGGATGCTTTAGTCGCGTATTAAGGTGTTGTGCCGAACTGGCATAAATAGCAAAGCATTTTATTTACTGGGTATGAAAGGGCATAATGCGGCGCTTACTATTTGTTTGAGATACAAGGAATAACCATGAAGTACTTGGTTAGCGTAGTTGCATGCTGTTTATTATCGGCCTGTTCTTTTGGGGATGCTGATGTTGAGTTTACGCCTGAAAAAGGGGAAGAGCGCTCTTATCAGCTGTATAGCACCACTAACATCACGGTAGACAATGGTAGTCGTACCGAAACGGTTAACGCCACGTCACATCAATTGCTGCGTTATAAGGTCCTCGAAACAGGCAAAAACAGTCGGTTTCAAGTGCATGTCGATTATATGAACATGCGCGATGGCCAAGGGAGCGGCGTCAGTAGTGGCCAGCGGGCCGATCGTAATCCAGAAATGCACGCTATTTTCTCGCAGGGGTTTGAATTTACGTTAAATCTAGACGATGGCAGGGTTAAAGAATTCAGTGCACTGAACAAACCTGTATGGCAGGCGCTGTTGGCTGAACGCGGCGCAGAGCTTGAGCAGGAACTGAAAAAGCTCTTTAGCTCATCCGCCTTTCTTAGCACCATACCCGCCAAAGCGGGGGCGGTCGTCGCACTTCCTGCTTATCAAGGCCACGCAAATGCAAAACTTACCGTCTTGCAAGTCACTGATACTCATGTGTTAGCCAAAGTTGAAAGTGGCGGCGAACAAGCCAAAATATACGGTCAGTTGATGTTAGAGCGTGAGCGGGGTTGGTTAGCGCAGTTAGCCTTAGTGGCGGAAGCGCCGTTTGAGCGCTACGGCTATAAGGGCACAGTGCGCAGCAACGTTATTATGTTGCCGCAGGAGCGCCAGTTGGGCGATCTGACGCAGTATTTAGGTTTTTATGATTTCCCAGTATTTGAGTATCAAACACAACCTGACGTTGTGTTGGATAACGTCAATAAGACCTTAACCCAAGATGCTGTATTTGCCTATGATGCGGGCTACTTTTACCAGCAAGATGATTTATTAAAGCTGACTTATCAGTATGACTTTTCAGGTTTTAAACCCGAAGGCGGGTTTAACTTAACCGATATCACAGCACACAGTGCGGATGGCACAGTACTGCCGCTGCAATTGAGCAAGGTAGGCAGTTACAGTTATCCAGAACAGGATGGTTTCCATCAGTCTGAGCAGCAGAATTTGCTTATCGGTTGGAATGCACCGAATGACCTATTAGCTCAGGTTGCTGAGTTTCGCGCGACGGCCCATTATCGCGGCGCGAAATTAGTCAAACTTAACCTGACCCCCGATCCCAGCAAAACGGTGGCCTTGCAGTATGAAGATATACAGCTGGAACTCTCGCCAATCCCAGATAAACCATTCAGTTATTTGCTGAAATCGCGAGGCAGCACTGACAAATCTTGGTTATACCGGCGCTTTGACGGTGCCGAAGGCTCTATGGTGAAATATCTTTCACCGCCACCCACTGGACCGGATTGGTTAACCCCGGCAGAGCAAAATATGCTGGCGTTGGCCTCATCGACACAATATGAATCGATCACACAGTTTACCTTTCCCGCAGCGCCGCCGACGCTGACACTCTATGTGAATACTGTGGTTGACAGTGGTGAACTGACTAAGAACATTCGTTTTATTCCAACTCAAGATTACGCGCAAAATGTCGCCTATCCGCCGGCGCAGCAACAACTGCTTTATAGTGATGATATGTATGCGTCCTATGTTAATCAGCCGCAAGTTACTGCACCTGAAGACCCCGCCTTACTTGAGCCGCAAGTCGTGGCCAAATACGGCGTCAGTTTGCTGTTAACTTCCGAGCAGGCAGCAGTGTGCACGCTCAGTGTTGTCGATGCACCTAAGGTCAACGGGCACATACTGCAATGGACAAACACAAGCACTAACAACACGGGTTTTGGTGGAGGGCTGGATAAGTTTGTACTGTACCAACTGACTAGCGCTGATGGGATCCGCCGCAATTTTTACGACATCAATGTTAGCAGCACTTTGGTCTGTACTGGTACGCCCAAATGGCAAGCGCTAGCGTATCAACCCGAGCAAAGCTGGTTGATTGATATCACTCAGTTGCCGAATGTTGATGCCCATCAAACTGTGGCCGACTTTATGCGGCGCTATCGTTTTTTAAATGCGCAAAATTTACAGCTAGCTCCTGCTATTCAAGGTGACAGTAGTGATTTTTATCAGCGTCCGTTGCAGCAAGTATTACGTGAGGAACGCTGGTTTGTACTGGCGGGGCGCGCAGCACAGATAGAGCAGCTGACGATAAGCGGCGAACCGGTCAATAAACAGTGGGTTAATACATTCCCTGCGTTACCTTAAGGAGCAGAATATGCGAGTCTTATTACTATTATCTGCGCTACTTATGTCGTTTAATCTGTCGGCTGAGCGAATTTTACTCGACGAACTATGGCGGCTTAGTGATGTGCCTGGTGAAGCCATTTATTATCAGGAGCAAGCACCAACAGAGAAAGATGGCGTGTGGCCGCTACAACTCTTTTATCTGGAGACGGATAAACCCGTTTTTAAGGGCAGCGTCAACAGTCCCAATTTAGCCGAGAGTTTTATCGTTGGTGATTTCGAGTTTTTCTATCCCGATGGTCAACTGTCTCGCAAGGGCAGTAGCGATGCACAAGGGCGTTATCAGGGCACGCATCTGCATTATTGGGAAGACGGAGCGCTCTCGGGAGAGTACCACTACCAGAATGGCCAGTTGCATGGAGATCAGAAAAGTTACCATACCAATGGTCAATTGCGGGAGCTTCAGCATCGTGTTAATGGGGCTGAATTAGGATTATCGCAAAGTTATTTTAACAATGGCCAGTTGCAAACACGCGTAACCTACGGCGCTAACGGTATGGAAGGGCTATATGAAAGCTTTCATAACAATGGTCAGCCGGAGCAAACCGTTAATATGGTGGCGGGAAAAAGAGAAGGCGAGCGACTGTATTGGACAAAAGAAGGCTGGTTATACACTAAAGAGTTTTATCTTAAGGGGAAAATACACGGCGAAGTGTTGATTTACCGATCTGCCGATGTGCTGCAAGATATTAAACACTACGAGCATGATAAACAGGTGGGAAACCAGCAGCGTTTTGATGAACAAGGGCGGTTAGCAGAGCTGCAAAAGTATGATAAGGATGGTCGTGAAATTCAACATATTACCTATGATATTGCCGGTAACGTTGCGACCCAAACCGACACGCAATACCTCGCTAAAGGTCAGACTAGCACTGAACAGCGCTTCGATTCTGCGGGTAAGTTAACTTATCAATATCAGCAAGATACTACAAAAGACTGGAGCTTACGTCAGCGTTTTGATGCAGCAGGTGAGCTGATTGAACGTGATGAACAACTCAAGGGGCGATACGATGGCTTGTATATCGGTGCAGGCTGGAATGGTTATATCAGGCGGATAAACTACCGCAAAGGTCAAATGCACGGTGCATATCGAGAAGACAAGGCCGAGGACGGCGGTTTTGTCATCGGCCAATATCACTTAGGGTTAAAGTCCGGCAAGTGGGTCACAAAAAACGCGGATACGACGCGCAATGAGCAGTTTAACCAACAAGGTGAGCTGAGTGGTGAACAAACAGAAATCGCAGCCGATGGCACGATAATGCGCCGAGAGTTTTATAAAAACGCTAAGTTACATGGCGCGTATTTACTGCGTGGCTTTGATAAACAACTGCAAGCTCAAGGTCAATATGTTAACGGTCAGCGCGAAGGCCAATGGCTGCTGCAAGATGAAAGCAGCTATAGCATGGTTAAGCTCTGGCATGGCAACTATAAAGCAGGACACGAAGTGGGTCACTGGCAAGCCTTTTCCGCCAATGGCCATTTATTAGGGCAGGCCCAGTATGATGATCAAGGTCAATTGCAAGGCAAAGGCTATAGTTTTAACGAAGATGGCAGCCTACTGCAAAGTGATGAGTATCTTGATAATCAACTGCACGGCAGGTCGGTGTACTACTTTAATGGTGAACCCTCATCCGAGTATCGCTATCAAAATGGTCTGATGATCAGCGAGTAGCACTTCATTACCTACCCACACAATCAAGCAAAAACCGGCTAATTAGGCCGGTTTTTTGCTTTTTTGCATCTAGTTTGCTTGCCTTGCTTTATCGTCAGGCATACGCACCGCTTGTCATTAAAGGGCTCACTTCTCAAACCCTCGTTTCGCGTTTACTAACTTGCCAGAACAAACACAATCTCAGCGTTAAACGTCAATACGCCTTCATACTTCTTCGGCTATCACAGGGGGTGTTTTTAAACATGAACAATGCAGATGGGTGTACGAGCTGATTTTCAGCTAAAAGCATTATATTCATTCGTGATGGATAGTTTTACTTTTCAAACTCTTGAAAATAATTATTTATTGTGTAAAGTAGCGACCCTTGCTATTTTGTAACAAAATGATACAGAGTTGCTGTTTTATTTGTCCATTTATTGGATATCCCTTTGCGTATGTCGCCCGACACAGCTAGCAGCAGTCTTGTTAGCTGTTTTTTTTGCCTAAATTTAAATATTGTTTGTTTTTTGCTCTACAAATCCATAGGTTAACACTTAGCCTTTAGATAATTGCGGCTATGCTTATTTCTATAACAAGGTTCCGTGAAAAAGGAGCGTGAGATGAAGCGAGTATTAATTAATTTGACGGGAAAAGTGCAAGGTGTTGGTTGCCGTCATGCGACCTTGACTAAGGCCAGAGCCCTTGGCGTGACAGGATATGTAACCAATTGCCGCGATGGCAGTGTTGAAGTACTCGCCCAAGGCAGTGACATTGCTGTTAATGCTTTAATTGCTTGGTGCGAAGTAGGTGTGCCTTGCACTGAGGGATTAACCGTAACGGTAGGAGAAGACGAGGCTGATGATATCTACCTCGATTTCTCCATCGTTCAGTCTTAATTTAAACGTACAGTGTTAACTTAACTGCACCGTTTTAACTTAAGAATTGTGCGGGTTGTGCGTTTGTTCAGTATTGGCCAACAGTCTGTATTGATTCGGCATTCTGATTATTTTGCATTGCACTGGGTTGCGCCATCTTGCGGATTTGGATCACCATGCCCATTTCGGGATGATCTAAATAATGGATTTCTTCACTCTTCACACGGCGGTTTTGCTCCAAAGGCACAGACATTAAAAATGGTGTCATGACTTTGGGCGCCGTGAGTGTTGCGCTGGTATCGGCCGCATCACTGGGTACGGCTGGCATTAATTTTCTGCCTTCTTTGCGCAAGTGCAATGCGGTTTCAATATACAAATAGTGGCTTAAATAGATATTCAGTGTGCCATCTAATTCCCATACTGGTGATACAGCAGGTGCAAGCATTGATGTGCCATCGGCATTAGTCATAGGCTCTGCTTGAGCTTGCTTAATGATTTTTCTGCCATCGAAGTGATAAGTACCTGAGAAATCTTTACCCGCAAATAAGCGTATGGGTACTGAGCCACTCTTACCACGCATAGGTTGTTGCCAAGCCATGTGCAGTAAACTGCGCGTACCACGTTCGCGGGAGATACTATTGATAATACTCGCGAACTGACTTTGGCTGCGTGCTAATAACACTGGGCCGCCATTGGCGCTGGCATAACTGGTCGTTGCGCTGCTGATTTCTGATGGGATCACCGGCGGGTAACGATATTCCACACTCGCAGGCGCGGCAGGCATAGGTTCTGACGTCGAGGTACCGTTTAAGGTTTCAGCGCAGTGGCTATTTGCATCGGCATCAAAGACCAGTGTGCAAGGCGCAGATGCGCTGGGTATCGGCGTGATTGCTTGCGCGATAGCGGGGGAGATTAAGTCTATTGCGTTATCGGTTTTCGTCTTGTTTGGCGCATCAGGCCATTGTTCACTTGACTGACTTTGGCGTTCAAACACATAGACTTCAACCTCGAACCAAGCTTCTGCTTGGACGACCTGACTGTGTGATAGTGCAATGAGTGTAGCGATAGAGACCGCGAGTTTACGTAACACTATTTATCTCCAAGACGATGTTGCGATAATTGTTCTAGCAAGAGTTTCACTAAAGCGAGCCTGTCTTTACTGGTTTCGGCTGCAAGGCTGAACTTTAACTTATTCGGTCCTTCCATTCGATAGATTTGTGGCTGGCTTTGGAGTAATCCAATAATAAACACAGGATCTATGACATGATCATCACTAAATTCGATGCTGCCACCTTTACTGTGCACTTCTATTTTAGTCGCACCTAAGCGAGTCGCCTCATGTTTATAGAGTGTCATTTCCATTAAGTTACGCGTCGGTTCAGGTAATAAGCCAAAACGGTCGATCAATTCGACTTTTAACTCATCCAGCGCCGCCTGTGTTTCGCAACCTGCGATGCGTTTATAGAGCGACAGACGAATATTTACGTCGCTCACATAGGCTTCAGGCAGAAGGGCGGGGATACGCAGTTCAATTTCGCATTGCTGATTGAGCATTTGCGCCAGTGACGGTTCTTTGCCTTGTTTTAAGGCTTTGACTGCCGCTTCGAGCATTTCCATGTACAAGCTAAAACCAATTTTCGAAATATGGCCACTCTGTTCATCGCCCAAGAGTTCACCTGCGCCGCGGATCTCTAAATCTTGGGTCGCCAGCATAAAGCCCGCACCGAGATCTTCAAGAGCATCAATGGCTTCTAAACGTTTGCGTGCATCTGGGGTCATACGTTTGGGATGCGGCGTCATCAAATAAGCGTAGGCCTGATGATGCGATCGCCCGACGCGGCCACGCAATTGGTGTAACTGTGCCAGACCAAAGGTATCAGCGCGCTCAATAATAATGGTGTTGGCACTTGGGACGTCTATACCGGTTTCGATAATAGTGGTACAGACTAACACGTTGAATCTTTGATGGTAAAAGTCTGACATTACCCGTTCTAGATCGCGCTCACGCATTTGACCGTGTGCAACGACGACTCGCGCTTCAGGCAATAAATCGATAATGCCTTGGGCACATTTCTCAATACTTTCAACATTATTGTGCAGGTAATACACTTGGCCGCCACGGAGAATTTCCCGCAAAATGGCTTCGCGCACAGTCGCGGGATCTGATTCCCGTACAAAGGTTTTCACTGCTAAACGTTTGGCGGGCGGGGTGGCGATAATCGACAAATCGCGCATGCCCGACATGGCCATGTTTAAGGTGCGCGGAATAGGCGTTGCGGTCAGGGTTAAGATATCCACGTTGGCGCGCAGCGCCTTGATTTTCTCTTTTTGACGCACACCGAATCTGTGTTCTTCGTCGATAATCAACAGGCCTAAGTTTTCAAACTTGGCCTCAGATTGCAGTAACTTGTGGGTACCGATAACAATATCGACTTTGCCTTCTTCCAATTGCTGCAGCACTTGAGTCTGCTCTTTGGCGGTACGAAAGCGTGACATCACTTCAGTGACCACGGGCCAGTCGGCAAATCTGTCTTTGAAGTTTTCATAGTGTTGCTGGGCAAGCAATGTGGTCGGAACTAGCACGACTACTTGTTTACCAGCGTTGACGGCCACAAAGGCGGCGCGCATGGCGACTTCGGTTTTACCAAAGCCCACATCGCCACAGACTAATCTGTCCATTGCGGTCGGCGATTGCATATCGGCTAACACGGCGATGATGGCACTTTCTTGATCAACGGTTTCTTCGAAGGGGAAGCCGCGGGCGAATTGAGCGTATTCTTCTTCGTCAATTGCGCAGCTTTCGCCGGGACGCGCTTGGCGACGGGCATAGACATCGAGCAGCTCGGCTGCGACGTCGCGGATTTTTTCAATCGCCTTTTTCTTGGCTTTAGCCCACGTCTCGTTGCCGAGTTTATTTAAGTGGGCGTCTTCATCGGCGCCAACACTGTAACGGCTGATGAGATGCAATGAAGACACTGGCACATACAGTTTGTCACCGCCAGCGTATTCTAATTGCAAGTATTCTGCGACCAGTCCACCCGTATCTAGGGTGACTAAGCCCCTATAAAGTGCAACGCCGTGTTCTAAATGCACTATGGGCTGGCCAACTTTGAGTTCGGCCAAGTTTTTAATCAGGGCATCATTACTGATCTGACGCTGTTTTTCACGGCGACGTTGCTGGGAAATACGATGGCCGAAGAGTTCAGTCTCACAAATGATACTGATACTTTCTTTGGCGCTGATTTGCAGTAAACAACCGCGTGACAGCGGCGACACGATAAGGCCTAACTTGGCATCACTTTGAATAAATTCATCAAAATGGTTAAACAGTGCAGGTTTTAACTGAATTTTAGCGAGCAATTCAAGCAGCGCTTCGCGGCGACCCTCGGACTCGGCGCTAAACAACATGCGTTTGGCGCTGCTGGCATAATCTTGCAGCGCTAGCAGCGGTTGCTTTAATTTATGATTGGCGCTGATGTCGGGCAGGGTACTGGCGGCAATAACAACCGCTTTCGTTGTTTCAGTGCCATCTGTTGGCACTTGCATTTGATAACGTGGCAGCGGTTTAAAGGCGGCAAATAACTCTTCTATGAGTAAATACAGCTCTTTAGGCGCCAGTAATGGCCGCAGCGGATCGACGCGTCTGTCTTGATAGCGATGCTCGACTTCTTGCAGATGGGCGCGCGCCGACTTTTCGATATCGCCTAAGGTGACGAGTTGAGTGTCCTTGGGCAAGTAATCGAATAGGGTGGCGGTGTCATCAAAAAACAGCGGTAGATAGTTTTCGATCCCCGCCGGCATCAAGTTACGGCTCACTAGCTGATAAACCGATTCCGGCTCTTTGACTATGACCTCAAAACGGCGGCGGTATCTTTGCCTAAAACCTTCGATGGCCGAACTGTCGGTTGGGAATTCCTTCGCGGGCAATAGGCGAATCGAGTCGACAGGTTGCAATGAGCGTTGGGTTTCTGGATCAAAATGGCGAATGGTTTCCACTTCTTCATCGAATAGCTCGATGCGCAGTGGCATATTCATCCCCGTTGGGAAGATATCCAGAATCGATCCGCGAATGGCAAACTCGCCATGTTCATACACTTGCTCCACCGAATGGTAGCCAGTGTCGGTTAAATGCTGGCGTACATCGTGTAACTTGTAGCTATCCCCCTTTTTGAGCACAAACACGTTGGCGCTTAAATAGGCCTTAGGTGGCAGGCGTATCATCAAGGTGGTGACGGGCACGATAACGATATTTTGCTCAATCTGAGACAGCTGTGATAGCGTTTCGAGTCGCTGGGAAATTAAATCCTGATGGGGCGAAAAACTGTCGTAGGGCAAGGTTTCGCGGTCAGGGAATAATCTGACCTTAATGCCTGTTTTACTGAGCAAATAACTCAGCTCTAACTCTAAGCTTAAGGCGCTTGGCGTGTCACTGGTGACGACTAAGGTCGTTCCCTTATGTTGACGCGCTAAATTGGCGAGTGTAACGGCTTGGCAAACGCCGCCCACGGTGGACAGAGTCTGAATTTGAGTGCCATTTTTGACGGCTGGCGGCGTTAGGGCTGATATGTGAGTCATTGGCGTGCGATAAACTGATTCATTCACAAAGAGTTGCAGACATTGTAGAGACTTGATGGCGTAGGTGCCAGAGAAAAGTCAGCGGCTATTGACGCTCGTCTCTGGCGAGTTTGCGTAACTTGAGTTGTTTCTGTTGCACATTGAGGCTGGCTTTGACTAATTGCTCCACGTCAGATTCAAGAATTTGACTGAATTCAAAGTCGGTTTGCCATTGTAGATGTTCAGGTTGAGTATGTTGTTCTGTTCTGTCATTACGACTCATATCGCCTTCGGCTTGTGCTATTTTTTGTGCTTGAGTGGCGATGACTTTGCCAAAACAGAGAATGGCAACTAATTCGTCGTGAATAAACAGAGTTATTTTATAGTGGGAGCCAATGTCTAAGGCTGTTGGGGTGAGTAATCTCAGGCCACTGCCACCAAATTGGTTACCAAAGCATTTTTCGCCCTCTTGGGTTTCTTTTTCTAATACATGTTGCAGCACTAGATCTACTTTGCGGGATTGCAGCTTTAAAAAATCCACGACAACTTTTGCCTCGTTATCTAAATGGCGCAGCTGTAGCAAGCAGTTAGCTTCGAGTGTTTTGACTTCGCTGAGCAGTTGAATGCCTAATGATTGCATTGATCTCAGTGCCATTTCTGAGGGTAATGGCTGGGAACTCGGCCATTGGCTTAGGTAGGCGGTAAAGTGGTGAGGCACACTAAAATACGGATTGGTGTCAGTGAACAAGGCTTGCCTCTTTATTTATAGGACCAATACCCCTATTATCGTGCCCATCTTCATGATTTAGCAAGTTCAGCACACAGGACGCAACCCTCTTTCAATGAATCCAGGATTCCCTTTCTACATTGGTTACCGTTATTGGCGGGCCAAAAAAGCGAACGCGTTCGCGTCGTTCATTACCTTATTTGCCGTTTCGGGCATTTTTTTAGGCGTTGCAGCCCTGATCGTTGTCAGTTCAGTGATGAATGGCCTTGAAGGCCAACTTAAGCAACGTATCTTAGGTGCCGTGCCACAATTAACCCTTTATAGCGAAGCGCCATTAGTCGATTGGACAAAGCAGGCGAGTGCGCTTAAAGCCTTACCGGGTGTGTTAGGCGTGACACCGAGCGTATCGACGCAGGCCATGGTGCAATCTGCGTCGAATATTCGCGCTGTGCAGGTTTATGGGGTGTTTCCCGAATTAGCGCAAAAGTTATCCTCCGTTGCGCAGCACACTTACTCAGGTGCATTTGAACAGTTGGCGAGTGGCGACTTCAAGGTGATTTTAGGATCTGAGCTCGCACGGCAACTCAAAGTCGCTCCCGGTGATACGGTACGATTATTGAGTGGCGATGGTGTGGTGTACTCCCCATTAGGCCCAGTGCCGAGTCAACGTAAGTTCTTGGTATCTGGCATTTTTGAAATGGGCTCTCAGGTTGATGCCGGCGTTGCATATATCCATTATCAAGATGCAAAGCGTTTGATGCGCCAACCGAGTGAGGCTATTGATCAGCTTAGACTTTATTTAACCGATCCCTTTAGCGCGCCCGCTTTAGCGTCTAAAGTGCAGGATGTTCTCGCTAAACAAGATATTAAGGTAACAACCAGCGATTGGCGTGATACCTATGGTCACTTGTTTGGTGCGGTAAAAATGGAAAAGAACATGATGTCACTGATGCTGAGCCTGATTGTGGCCGTGGCCGCATTCAATATTGTTTCGGCGCTAGTGATGATGGTGGTCGATAAAACCACGGATGTGGCAGTGCTAAAAACCCAAGGCGTAACCACGCCCGCCGTGATGGGCATTTTTGTGGTGCAGGGTTCGCTCAATGCTGTACTTGGTTTAGTGCTTGGGCTCGCGGTAGGTATACTTATCACTTTGAATCTGAATGGCATTATGACGACCTTAGGCATTTCGATTTTAGGTGCGGGGCAGAGTTTGCCAGTAAAACTGGAGTTGATGCAGTTGTCAGTGATCGTGATAGGCACACTATTGGTCACCTTGTTGGCGACCTTATATCCCGCGCTGCGTGCGGCCAGAGTGCAACCTGCAACTGCGTTGAGATACGAGTAAACTCGTGAGCTTTTACGAATAGTCGTTACCCATGGGCATTCATCCGTGAGTAATGGCTTGCCAAGATGCAAATAATTTAATGTATTGATTTAAAATATAAATCGATGCCAAAGCATGTTTAAGAGAGAACTTCAATGCAAGACGTGTTACTGCAAGTGCAGAGTGTCAGTAAGAGTTACCATGATGGCGCCGTGACCACGCAAGTGTTGTCTAATGTCGATTTGCAGGTGTTCAAGGGCGAGCAGTTGGCGATTGTCGGCAGCTCAGGCTCAGGTAAGAGTACGCTGCTGCATATTATGGGAACTTTGGATGAGCCAACCGCGGGTAAAGTCTTGTTGCTAGGCGAAGATTTATACCAAGTGTCTAGTGCACGCCAAGCGCAGATCCGCAATCAAGATCTTGGCTTTATCTATCAATTCCATCATTTATTGCCTGAATTCACTGCCCTAGAAAACGTCGCTATGCCGGCATTTATTCAAGGTAAAGATCGTAAACAAGCGCTCGCCGATGCCAAAGTCTTATTGGAGCGGGTAGGGCTAGGCCATCGCATGACCCACATTCCCGCCGAACTATCGGGCGGCGAGCGTCAGCGTGTCGCTATCGCAAGGGCGTTGATTAATAAACCTAAGTTAGTGCTGGCCGATGAACCTACGGGTAATTTAGATGCTAACAGTGGCGATGCGGTTTATGAGTTGATCCGAGAGCTGGCCGATCAGTTAGGTACGGCGTTTGTGGTGGTGACTCATGATCATAAATTGGCTGCCCGTATGGACCGCCAACTGATGATGAAAAACGGTTACTTGCAATTAGCGGCGGAAACCCAAGTATGAAAGGACCGTTAGCCCTATCCATTGGTTGGCGTTTTTATCGCGCCCGCCAATCCAACAGTTTTATTAGTTTTATTTCCTTTGCATCGACTGCCGGTATCGCTTTAGGTGTGGCGGTATTGATCATAGTTCTGTCTGCAATGAATGGTTTTGAGCGCGAGCTAGAGCAAAGATTACTGGGTGTAGTGCCGCAGGCGGACATTGTCGGGGTGGACGAACCTATCGTCAATTGGCAGAGTGTTGCGCAAGGTGCGCTACAAATTGAAGGTATTCGTGGTGCTGCCCCCTTTATTCGAATGCAAGGTTTAGTGCAGAAGCCTGGTGGTTTTCAAGGCTTAGCCGTGGTGGGTATTGATCCGAAAGAAGAAACGAAGGTTTCAACTTTGTCACAGTTTATGAGTGATGCAAGCTGGCAGAGTCTGAGCCAAGATGAGAATCATATCGTCCTTGGCGAGAGTTTATTGGCTAAGTTGGGGCTTGAGGTGGGTGATACACTGGCCTTATATGTGCAGGATATCGATCCAGACGCGGCAGGTAGTTTACGTGCTGCGAAGAGCCATCGTTTTGTGGTGTCAGGCACCTATCATCTGGGCGGCGAGCTTGAACTGACAACCGCTTATATTCCATTGCAATACGCGGCGCAGATCTTGAACATGAATAACGGTGTAACGGGTGTGCGTATTAGCGTCGATAAAGTGTTTGATGCACCAGTAAAAGTGCGCGAACTCGGTTATGCGCAAAAGCAGTCTGTGTATATCAGTGACTGGACCCGTACCCAAGGGCATTTATATCAAGATATTCAGTTAGTTCGCACTGTGATGTATTTAGTTTTAGTGTTGGTGATTGGTGTGGCCTGCTTTAACATTGTCTCCACCTTAGTCATGGCGGTGCGGGATAAAGCGTCCGAAATTGCGATTTTGATGACCATGGGCCTGAGTCGTTTGGCTGTGATGGGGATTTTCATGGTGCAGGGCGCGTTAAATGGTCTGCTTGGCTGTGGCCTTGGCGGCATTATCGGCATTAGTGTGGCGCTGAATTTAAGTGCGATTGCGAGCTCAGTTGAGCAGTTACTCGGTATTCAACTGCTCTCGGCCGATGTTTACTTTGTCGATTTTTTACCGTCTGAATTGCATGTTTCGGATGCGGTACTGGTGATTGTGATGGCGTTTGTGATGAGTTTAATCGCGACTTTATATCCCGCTTGGAAGGCGAGCCAAATTGCACCAGCACAAGCGTTAGCGGGTAGATAACTGGATAAGTGGTTGTTCGTCCTGTTAGCCGATGGCTGTTCGTCATGTTAGCCGATGTGGGCTGAAATCAGTGCAGATGTTTTCAGGACACTCCTTGATGATTTAGGAATGAATGGCACATAAACAAAAAGGCCAGTGGGCGCTCTTAAAGAGATTACCACTGGCCTTTTTTGTATCTGTTTTATGCGTTTATTTAAAGCTAAGCGTTAATCTCGATTAACGTTTTAAGCCTTCGTTCAATAATGGACGCATGATCTTCACTAATTCTGTGGTCACCTTAGGTGAGCCAGCAACGATGTTGCCCGAAACCAAATAGTTATGGTTACCAGTAAAATCAGTCACTGTACCGCCTGCTTCGCGGCAAATCAGATCGCCAGCAGCGATGTCCCATGGCTTTAAGCCGATTTCAAAGAAACCGTCCAAACGACCCGCGGCAACATAGGCTAAATCTAATGCGGCAGAACCTGCGCGACGTAAGTCAGCACATTGGCCGAAGACTTCGCCGAAAATAGCCATGTAAGTTTCAGTGTGTTGACGCGCCTTGAATGGGAAGCCAGTACCAATCATGGTAGGCGCTAATTCATTCACGTTGGTAACACGCAGACGGAAATCATTGAGTTTGGCGCCTTTACCACGGACGGCGGTAAAGAGTTCTTCACGGACAGGATCGTAAACAACGGCAACTTCAGTCTTGCCTTTGTATTGCAGAGCGATAGAAACCGCGAAGTGGGGAATGCCTCTAACAAAGTTGTTAGTGCCATCCAGAGGGTCGACTATCCAAACATAGTCTTTATTCTCACCGCGGTTTTCGCCTTTCTCTTCACCCACGATAGTGTGATCAGGGTAAGATTTACGAATTTGGTAAGTAATTGTCGCTTCTGCTTCCTTGTCTACACTGGTAACAAAATCGTTGATACCTTTTGAACTGACTTCGATACGGTCAAGTTCAGTATAGGCGCGCATAATAGTTTGGCCGGCCGCGCGGGCAGCGCGTACAGCAATCGTCAGCATCGGATGCATTGCAATCCCCTGGATGTTAAAGAACGTTAAAATAGCGGGCGGTATTATACTCGATTTGATAGTTATATCAAATACCGATTTTCATATAAGCATTCGGCAATGGCTGTGATAATATTCGTCCCCAACGTTTTATGAATTAAATTAAGTTGTTTCATGCTAAGTAATATTCGAGTGGTTTTAGTGGGGACTTCGCACCCCGGCAATATTGGTTCTACTGCCAGAGCGATGAAGACTATGGGTCTGTCTACTCTGTATCTTGCAGAGCCTCGGGTTGAACCCGACGGTCATTCCATAGCATTAGCCGCGGGTGCATCGGATATTCTGAAACATCTTGTGAAAGTGGATTCACTTGCTGAAGCGATTGCCGATTGCAGTCTAGTGATTGCAACCAGCGCGCGCAGTCGCACCTTAGATTGGCCCATGTTAGAACCAAGACAAGCTGGGGTGAAATTAGCGACCGAGGCACTTAAAGGCCCTGTTGCGATTGTGTTTGGCCGTGAAAACCATGGTTTAAGCAATGAAGAGCTGCAACAGTGCACTTATCATGTGGCTATCCCTGCAAATCCAGAGTACAGCTCGCTTAATCTGGCGCAAGCCGTACAAATCATTTGTTATGAAACCCGCGTTGCCCATCTCGCGCAAAAAGACGTTGCAGAAGAAGAGCTGACTGAGTATCCCTTGGCTGCCGATCAGGAACGTTTTTTCGCACACCTTGAAACGACACTGTTATCAACTGGATTTATCATCAAGAACCATCCTGGACAAGTGATGATGAAACTTCGCCGCTTGTTTAGTCGTGCACGGATTGAGAGTCAGGAAATGAATATCCTCAGGGGTATTTTGACGTCAATTGAGAAAGTGGCGGGTTCTAAAGAAAAATAGCCAAACCTTAATAATTAACACTAATCGCGAAGGATAAACAATGGGCGTGATAGCTAGGCTAAAAGAAGATATTGAATCTATATATCACCGTGATCCTGCGGCGCGTAGCGCGTTTGAGATCTTGGTTAACTATCCAGGCATGCATGCCATTTGGTTGCATCGGATAAGCCATAAGCTATGGAAGCGCGATTGGCGCTTAACGGCACGTTGTTTATCGACGTTTTCCCGTTGGTTGACAGGGGTTGAAATCCATCCTGGTGCAACCATAGGTCATCGATTTTTTATCGACCACGGTATGGGCGTTGTGATAGGTGAAACGGCTGAGATCGGTGATGATTGCACCCTTTATCACGGTGTCACGCTTGGTGGAACCACCTGGCAGGCAGGGAAACGTCACCCGACGTTAGCCAATAACGTGGTGGTGGGCGCAGGGGCAAAAATCCTCGGTCCTATTACCATGCACGATGGTGCGCGTGTGGGTTCTAATTCTGTTGTGGTGAAAGATGTGCCCAAAGATACCACGGTTGTGGGGATTCCTGGGCGCGTGGTGGCTACACCGTCACCGCAATCGAAAGAGAAAACTGAACGCCGCAGCGCGATGGCAAAAAAATATGGCTTCGATGCGTACGCGGTATCACCGGATAATCCCGATCCGGTGGCCAATGCAATAGGGCAGATGCTCGATCACATGCATTTGATGGACTCGAAAGTTCAAGAGTTGTGTCAAGCCATTCAAGGGCTGGGTGGCAATGTCTGCACTGAAAAACTGCCAGAGCTTGATATGGGCGAGTTTAATGATGCAGAAAAAGCGGCAGCGGAAAAACGCCATAGTGCATTAGATGAGTTTGATCCGAGTATCTAAGTTTCAAGAAATGGTTCAACTTAGCGGTCTAACTTGCTTAAGGGCTGACCCTTACAAGGGTCTCGTTTAGCGTTTTACTTTAGCTTATCCTGTTGTAAAGGCGCATATTGCGATCAAACCTGAGTTTGATCGCGCTATAGTACCGAGATCACTTTTATCCTGCGTTTATATCGTGCTAGATGTCGATTAATTGGCGCTTTAGCATTGAATCTTAGGCTAGAAAAAGGTTAAATACCCCACCAAGATGAAAGGGTATTGGTTATGTGCACACTCATATACTTGAGTGTTTTAGTAGGTTTTAATACTTGACTGAATTACTCGGGTATGTTGAAATAATGCATACCTGTTCGGGAGCTATGGTAGTTATGAAACTTACATCAAAAGGTCGTTATGCAGTAACCGCTATGCTAGATGTGGCAATCCACTCAGCATCGGGACCAGTTCCCTTAGCGGATATCTCTGAAAGACAAGGGATTTCGCTTTCCTATCTGGAACAACTCTTCGCTAAGCTAAGAAAACACGGTTTAGTTGCCAGTGTACGTGGACCGGGCGGTGGTTATCGCTTAGGTCTAGAAGCCAATGATATTTCAGTCGGCATGGTTGTCCATGCTGTAGACGAGTCTGTCGATGCGACTCGTTGCCAAGGACTTGGCAATTGCCAGAGTGGAACTCGCTGTTTAACCCATTCACTTTGGGGCGATTTAAGCAAACAAATTTCCGATTTTTTAGATGGTATCAGTCTTGCCGGCTTGATGCAGAAGCGAGATGTGCAATTTATCTCACTTAAGCAAGACACTATGCAAAAGGAACAAAGAGTCAGTTTATAGCGGCACTTTGTTATATATAAAAATAATTTTTGTACGTTGTATGTAGCCTCTACCAGAGACTGCTCAGTACGGAGTGTGTTATGAAGCTTCCTATCTATTTAGATTATGCCGCCACCACGCCTGTTGATCCTAGAGTCGCGGAAAAGATGTTCCAATGCATGACAATGGACGGCATCTTTGGTAATCCGGCCTCACGTTCACACCGCTACGGCTGGCAAGCCGAAGAAGCGGTGGATATTGCTCGCAACCAAGTTGCCGAGTTAATTAACGCCGATCACCGCGAAATTGTGTTTACCTCTGGCGCGACGGAATCGAACAACTTAGCGATAAAAGGTGTTGCTCATTTCTATCACAAGAAAGGTAAGCACATCATCACCAGTAAGACTGAACATAAAGCGGTTCTCGATACTTGTCGCCAATTAGAGCGTGAAGGTTTCGAAGTGACTTATTTAGAGCCTGCGGCTAACGGCATCATTCCGATGGAACGTTTAGAAGCAGCGATGCGTGACGACACTATCCTTGTCAGCATCATGCACGTGAACAACGAAATCGGTGTTATCCACGATATCGATGCAATCGGTGAGCTATGCCGTTCAAAGGGCATTATTTTCCACATGGATGCGGCGCAAAGTGCAGGCAAAGTGCCTATCGATGTGCAAGCCACTAAAGTGGATTTGATCTCGATTTCTGGTCACAAAATGTATGGCCCTAAAGGTATAGGCGCACTATATGTTCGTCGTAAGCCACGCATTCGCCTAGAAGCGCAAATGCACGGTGGTGGTCATGAGCGTGGCATGCGTAGCGGTACGTTACCAACGCATCAAATCGTAGGTTTAGGTGAAGCGGCTGCAATCGCAAAAGCGGAAATGGCCTCTGATGATGCCCGTATCGGTGCATTACGTGACAAATTATGGAATGGCATCAAGCACATTGAAGAAACCTATATCAATGGTGATGCGATTGACCGTGTTAGCGGTAGCCTCAACGTCAGCTTCAACTATGTTGAAGGTGAGTCGTTAATGATGGCACTGAAAGATTTAGCGGTTTCATCGGGTTCGGCTTGTACCTCAGCCAGCCTAGAGCCTAGCTACGTATTACGTGCACTTGGCTTGAACGATGAAATGGCACATAGCTCGATTCGTTTCTCAATCGGCCGTTTCACAACCGAAGAAGAAATCGATCACGCTATCGAAGTAATTACTCAATCTATTGATAAATTAAGAGAAATGTCTCCTTTGTGGGAAATGTTTAAAGATGGGATCGACCTGAACCAAGTTCAATGGGCACATCATTAATTCTGACCTTTACAATAGATAATTTTGGAGCAGTACCATGGCTTACAGTGAAAAAGTGATAGATCATTATGAGAATCCACGTAACGTTGGTTCTTTTGATAAAAACGATCCTTCGGTCGTGACCGGTATGGTAGGCGCGCCTGCTTGCGGTGACGTGATGAAACTTCAGTTGAAAATTGGTGCTGATGGCATCATTCAAGATGCTAAGTTCAAAACCTACGGTTGTGGTAGCGCGATTGCGTCTAGCTCACTGGTAACTGAGTGGGTTAAAGGCAAGACTATCGAACAAGCTGCGGCGATCAAAAACACGGATATCGCTGAAGAATTGGCATTGCCACCAGTGAAGATCCACTGTTCAATTTTGGCTGAAGATGCCATTAAAGCTGCTATCGACGAGTACAAATCGAAACAAGCTAAGTAACATCTGGAGTTAAGATGGCGATTACAATGACCCCAGCGGCAGCCGATCGTGTCAGATCTTTCTTAGTCAACCGAGGCAAAGGTGTAGGCCTGCGTCTCGGCTTAAGAACATCAGGCTGTTCTGGTATGGCTTATGTACTTGAGTTCGTTGATTCTTTAAATGATGACGATGAAGTGTTTGATATCGAAGATGTGAAAATCATCATAGATGCCAAGAGCCTTATCTATCTTCAAGGGATCGAGCTGGATTTTGTTAAAGAAGGGCTGAATGAAGGCTTCCAATTTAATAATCCTAACGCAAAAGGTGAGTGTGGTTGTGGTGAGAGTTTCACTGTTTAACCGCTAAAGTTGACGCATGAATTATTTCGAGCTGTTTAAATTTTCCCCTGCCTTCGATATTGATACCGCCTTACTTGCAGAACGCTATCGCGAACTGCAACGGGCGGTTCATCCCGATAAATTTGCCAATGATACTGAGCAGCAAAAATTGCTGTCGGTGCAGCGCACGGCGCAAGTCAATGATGGTTTTCAAACCTTAAAAGATCCCATTCGCCGCGCCGAGCATATGTTGTCGCTGCGTGGAATTGAATTAAGCCATGAAACCACGACAGTGAAAGATACTGGCTTCTTGATGCAGCAAATGGAATGGCGCGAGGCGTTAGAAGATATACGCGATAGTGCCGATCCTCAAGCGAGTATTGACGAGCTATATCAATCGTTTGCGCAGTACCGCGCGCAACTCACTCAGCAATTGACTCAACTATTAACCAGTGAGCAGGCTGAAGACGCATTGTTAGCGGCGGATCAAGTTCGCAAACTCAAATTTATGGCAAAATTACACGACGAGTTGACCAGAGTCGAAGACGCTCTGTTAGATTGATTTTCCGTGTTTATGTTACTTTGCTGACTCAAGTACGCTTGGGTTGGCATTACTAAGTTGGATATATATGGCCCTTTTGCAGATAGCTGAGCCCGGTCAAAGTGCCGCGCCGCACCAACATAGACTTGCCGTTGGCATCGATTTAGGTACGACCAATTCTTTGGTGGCGGCCGTTCGAAGTGGAGAGACGGCAACCCTGCCGGACGAACTTGGACAGCATTCATTACCTTCTATCGTGCGTTATACCCAAGATTCAGTCGAAGTCGGCGCGCTTGCAGCGTTGAGTTCGGCGCAGGATCCGCAAAACACTATCGTTTCGGTAAAGCGTTTTATGGGCCGCAGCCTGGCTGATATCAAAGCCGGCGAGCAATCATTCCCCTACGAGTTTGCCGAAAGCGAAAACGGTTTACCTTTATTCGTGACTCCCCAAGGCCAAGTGAATCCCGTGCAAGTGTCTGCGGAGATTTTACGTCCGCTGATCGCCCGCGCTGAAAAAACCTTAGGTGGCGAACTGCAAGGCGTGGTGATCACTGTGCCTGCGTATTTCGACGATGCTCAGCGCCAAGGCACAAAAGATGCCGCAGCTTTGCTGGGTGTTAAAGTGCTACGTTTGTTGAATGAACCGACGGCTGCTGCGATTGCCTATGGCTTAGATTCTAAGCAAGAGGGCGTTATTGCCATCTATGATTTAGGCGGCGGTACTTTCGATATTTCTATTTTGCGTTTGAATCGCGGTGTATTCGAAGTGTTAGCCACTGGTGGTGATTCAGCGCTTGGCGGCGATGATTTCGATCATTTACTGCAAGCACATATGCAACAAGTGTGGCAGCTTAGCGACATCGACTCACAATTAAGTCGTCAGTTGTTGATTGAATCGCGTCGAGTCAAAGAAGCCTTAACGGATGCAGCAGAAACTGAAGCAAAAGTGATCCTTGCCGATGGTACTGAACTGACGCAAATCGTTACTAAAGCTGAATTTGATGCCATGATTGCGGCATTGGTGAAAAAGACGATTGCCAGCTGTCGCCGTACCCTGCGTGATGCGGGCGTGACGACGGATGAAGTGCTTGAAACTGTGATGGTTGGCGGTTCAACGCGCGTGCCATTAGTGCGTGAA
The DNA here is from genome assembly GCF_018224605.1 of Shewanella sp. M16. NCBI lineage: Bacteria > Pseudomonadati > Pseudomonadota > Gammaproteobacteria > Alteromonadales > Shewanellaceae > Shewanella > Shewanella sp. M16. The sequence continues at coordinate 30,535 of NZ_JAGTUL010000026.1, forward strand.
CAGGTCGAAGCTTTCTTCGGTAAACCACCCCTGACGTCTATCGATCCCGATCGTGTTGTCGCCATTGGCGCGGCCATTCAAGCCGACATTTTAGTGGGTAACAAACCCGAATCGGATTTGTTATTGCTCGATGTGATCCCTTTGTCATTAGGCATAGAGACCATGGGCGGCTTAGTGGAAAAAGTGGTATCGCGTAATACCACGATTCCGGTTGCACGGGCGCAGGAATTTACCACCTTTAAAGATGGTCAAACGGCCATGGCATTCCATGTGGTGCAGGGCGAGCGTGAGCTCGTCGCTGATTGCCGCTCACTGGCGCGTTTTACCTTAAAGGGTATTCCGCCGTTAGCCGCTGGCGCTGCGCACATTCGGGTGACCTTTCAAGTGGATGCCGATGGTTTACTCAGTGTGACCGCGATGGAAAAATCCACCGGCGTGCAATCTAGTATTCAAGTTAAGCCGTCTTTTGGTTTATCGGATACTGAAATTGCCACTATGCTGAAAGATTCGATGAAGTATGCCAAAGACGATATCGGTCGTCGTATGCTGGCCGAACAGCAAGTGGAGGCGGCGAGGGTACTCGAGTCTTTACATGCCGCGTTAGCGAAGGATGGCGATTTGCTGAATGCTGATGAGCGTGCTCAGATCGATGCTACTATGGCCGATGTGGCGCAAGTGGCTACGGGCGATGATGCCGATGCGATTAAACTCGCGATTGAAAAACTGGATGAGCAAACCCAAGATTTTGCTGCCAGACGTATGGACAATTCTATTCGAGTGGCATTTAAAGGCCAGTCGATCGACAACATATAGGTGATGTAATGCCCCAATTAGTCTTTCTTCCCCATGCCGAGTTGTGCCCTGATGGCGCTGTGCTTGAGGCGAATGTTGGTGAGACCATTCTCGATGTTGCGCTGCGTAATGGCATCAATATCGAGCATGCCTGTGAAAAGTCCTGTGCTTGCACGACGTGTCACTGTATCGTGCGTGAAGGCTTTAATGATCTTGAGCCAAGTGATGAGCTAGAAGATGACATGTTAGACAAAGCATGGGGACTCGAGCCCGAAAGCCGTCTATCTTGTCAGGCTAAAGTGGTCGACACTGACATGGTGATTGAGATCCCTAAATACACGGTTAACATGGTTAGCGAAGGCAATTAATATTGCTTCGATAATGATTAAAACCAGTCCACGTGACTGGTTTTTTGCTTTTGGCGTTGAGCATTTGTGCAACTAATCTTGTCTATGCCTCTAGTTGTTTGATTTATCCTTGCGCAAGCGTATTATGCGCTCAAAATTAATGGTTGCCGGAGACCAAATGAGAATAGCGATTTTATCGCAAGGGCCAGAGTTATATTCAACGAAGCGACTCGTTGAAGCGGCTCAATTACGTGGTCATGAAGTACACGTAATCAATCCCCTTGAATGTTATATGAATATCAACATGCGGCAATCGAGTATCCACATTGGCGGGCGAGAGTTACCTGCATTTGATGCCGTGATCCCCCGTATTGGGGCGTCGATTACCTTTTATGGTTCGGCGGTGTTGCGTCAATTTGAGATGATGGGCGTCTATGCCTTAAATGATTCAGTTGGAATTTCCCGCTCACGGGACAAATTGCGTTCTATGCAGCTGATGTCACGCCGCGGTATTGGTTTGCCTATTACCGGTTTTGCCAATAAACCGAGTGATATTCCTGACTTAATTGATATGGTGGGTGGCGCGCCTCTGGTGATTAAATTACTCGAAGGCACCCAAGGCATTGGCGTGGTATTAGCCGAGACCCGCAAAGCGGCTGAGAGCGTGATTGAAGCCTTTATGGGCCTGAAAGCCAACATCATGGTGCAGGAATATATCAAAGAAGCCAACGGCGCAGACATTCGCTGTTTCGTGCTCGGCGATAAAGTGATTGCCGCCATGAAACGTCAAGCTATGCCCGGTGAGTTCCGCTCTAATTTGCACCGTGGTGGCACGGCGAGTCTAGTCAAACTAACTCCTGAAGAGCGCTCTGTGGCTATTCGTGCGGCGAAGACGATGGGATTGAATGTGGCAGGGGTTGATTTGTTACGCTCAAACCATGGTCCAGTGATCATGGAAGTGAACTCCTCACCTGGACTTGAAGGGATTGAAGGTGCCACCACGAAAGATGTGGCGGGTGCTATTATTGATTTTGTTGAAAAAAATGCGATTAAAGTAAAAAAGCTGACGCAAGCACAGGGTTAACACCCTTGGTGTCGAGTATTGACTACGGAATATCAACACTTGATTCACCTCCTTATGGGTAACGGCGTTAAGCACTAGCTTATCCATTCAAGCGAACAGAATAGGGGAAAACGATGACATTAACTTGGATAGATTCGTTAGATATTGCGTTGGAATTACTCGAAGCACACCCAGAGGTTAATCCTACTCAACTGCATTTTACCCAACTGTATGAGTGGGTGTTAGCTTTGAATGATTTTGCTGATGATCCTAAGTATTGTAATGAAAAAATACTGGAAGCAATTCAGCAGTGTTGGATTGATGAAAAGTAGTGAGCACAGTTGTGGTACGGCTTTTTATGTGAGGCATCTTGTCCTTCAGAAGATTAACTAAGGTGATTTGCCTCACGTATTTGCAGTGGCGCAGAGAATATTTGGCGAGAGTTTGATCACAGTCAAGTTCATTTTCAGTGGATATCGTAATTTGTTGTATATTGGTTAAGGCATTTATATGGCTTAACTTTATTATCGCAACTGCAAGGATGTTCACATGAAACTTTTGCTTGTATTGTTATGTATGCTTGTCCCTTCAATGGCTTGGGCTCATCCAGGTCATGGCGGTGTCGGTTTATTCCATCACTTGTTAGATCTTGCACCCGCAGTCATTTTAGTCGCTTTAATTGCATGGGCTGGTATTTGGGCAAAAAACAAAAAATAATCCCATTATTAATGAGTTAACATGCCCTGCTAAGATTTTATTATCCTAGTGGGGTATTTTGTGTGATCAAACTGATTACGAATAAAGCGAATGTGCGCAATATCTCAGACTAATTTGCTATAAAGATAGGATTTAGCTTTTAAATTTCGTATAATCCGCGCGAATTTTTTTAAACTTGCTGACAAAGGAAGCTAGTTATGGCGATCGAACGCACATTTTCTATTATCAAGCCAGATGCTGTTGCAAAAAACCACATCGGTGCTATCTACAATCGTTTTGAAACTGCTGGTCTTAAGATCGTTGCAGCTAAAATGTTACACCTGACCAAAGAACAAGCTGAAGGTTTCTATGCTGAGCATAGCGAGCGCGGTTTCTTCGGTGCTCTGGTTGCATTTATGACTTCTGGTCCAATCATGGTCCAAGTATTAGAAGGCGAAAACGCTGTTTTAGCTCACCGTGAAATTTTAGGTGCAACTAATCCTGCTCAAGCAGCTCCTGGTACTATCCGTGCTGATTTCGCAGAAAGCATTGACGAAAACGCGGCTCACGGTTCAGATGCTGTTGAATCTGCTGCTCGTGAAATTGCTTACTTCTTCAGCGCTGAAGAATTGTGTCCACGCACTCGTTAATTCGATGCTAAGACTGAAAAGGAGCCTAGGCTCCTTTTTTATTGGCTGCAATTTAGCGAATATAGATTTCCATATTGCAATGACGCTAATCCCTTTATACAAATCATACGTCAATTCAAAGTGTTAAAACTTAATAAAATTTTGTTTTTATTAGTCTTTTTAAATTTTGCACATTTTTTTAATTTTCTTGCTTGAAATTTTCTCTCCTGTCCTTATATCTATTTCAGGATCGCTCGATGAGGATCCTAGTGTGAATTCTGTGCCGTAAGGACAGAAGATTTAACTCGGCAGACTCTGCAAGCGTTTTCATCGTGAAAACCGTCCGCCAATTCTCCATATTGCTTAAGACAAGGATATGAATATGCGTAATTATGATCTAGCTCCCCTGTACCGTAGTGCCATTGGTTTTGACCGTTTAGCTCAGCTGGCAGAACATGCCGCCGCTAATAATGGCAATACTGGCTATCCCCCATATAACATTGAATTATTAGGCGAAAATCGCTATCGCATTACTATGGCCGTGGCCGGATTCTCAATGGATGAACTTGAGATCAGCAGTGAAGGTGAGAAATTACTGGTGAAAGGCAATAAAGCTGAAAGCCAAACCGAGCGTAAATACTTATACCAAGGCATAGCGGAACGCGGTTTTGAGCGTACTTTCCAACTGGCAGACTATGTCACTGTGCTCGGCGCAAGTTTAGAAAATGGTTTACTCAATATTGATTTAGTGCGTGAAATCCCTGAAGCGTTGAAACCACGCAAAATCGAGATCACTTCATCGCGCTTGCTAGACAGCCATTCATAATTGACACTGCGGTAACCACCTAAAAACAAGGGGAGCATAATGCTCCCCTTGATGTTTTTGTGTTTACGCAAAAAAATGTCCGCGAGATTTCCGTGAGAAAGTTACGCTTTCATGGCCTTTTCGCCGCGAGCCAAACCCACCACACCGGAGCGAGAGACCTCGACCAATTTAGTCACTTCACCTAGCGCATGAATAAACGCATCGAGTTTTTCTGATGTGCCGACCATTTGGATGGTATATAAATTGGCGGTGACATCGACAATTTGGCCGCGGAAAATGTCCGCCATCCGTTTAACTTCTTCCCTAAACTCGCCCTGGGCGCGGACCTTGATAAGGGCTAATTCGCGTTCAATATAAGCAGACTCGGTAATATTCGAAACTTTTAACACATCGATGAGTTTATGTAACTGCTTCTCTATCTGCTCTAACACCATTTCGTCGGCAACGACCGTGATGTTAAGCCGCGACAGTGTGATATCGTCCGTTGGCGCCACCGTTAAACTTTCAATGTTATAACCGCGCTGTGAAAACAAACCGACCACACGAGACAGGGCGCCGGATTGGTTTTCTAATAATACAGATATAATTCGACGCATTAGCATTTCTCCGTCTTGGTCAGCCACATTTCATTCATCGCACCGCCGCGGATCAGCATAGGATACACGTGCTCAGTTTCATCCACCATGATGTCGATAAAGACCAATCTGTCTTTCATCGCCAGCGCTTCAGCCATTTTTGACTCAAGTTCGGCGGGATCGCTGATCGTCATACCTACATGGCCATAGGCCTCGGCAATTTTGGCAAAATTGGGTACTGAATCCATATAGGAATGTGAGTGACGGCCAGAGTAAATCATGTCCTGCCATTGTTTAACCATACCAAGGAAACGATTGTTTAAGTTGATAATTTTAACCGGCGTATCATATTGCAGCGCGGTCGAAAGCTCTTGAATGTTCATCTGAATTGAACCATCACCCGTGACACAGACAACCGTGGCATCAGGCATCGCCATTTTAACCCCCATCGCGGCGGGTAGGCCAAATCCCATGGTGCCTAGACCCCCTGAGTTGATCCAGCGGCGCGGCTTATCGAACGGATAGTACAAGGCGGCAAACATCTGATGCTGGCCAACATCAGAGGCGACATAGGCATCGCCATTGGTCAGCTTATACAAGGTTTCAATCACTTGCTGTGGTTTGATGCGACCACTGTTTTTGTCATAGGCCAGACAATCGCGGCCGCGCCATTGCTCAATATCATTCCACCAAGTGGCGATGGCATCGTTGTCATTGTGATCGTTCGATTCATCTAACAGTGTCAACATGCTGTCTAAAATACTGTCGGCCGACCCTACGATGGGAATGTCGACGTGGATAGTTTTTGAAATAGACGAGGGATCGATATCTATGTGCAAAATGGTCGCGTTCGGGCAATATTTTTCCACATTATTCGTGGTTCTATCGTCGAAGCGCACACCAATACCGAAGATCAAATCGCAGTTATGCATAGTCATGTTGGCTTCGTAGCGACCGTGCATCCCTAGCATACCTAGGCTGTTTTTGTGGGTACTTGGAAAAGCCCCGAGTCCCATGAGTGTGCTGACGACGGGAATATTTAATCTCTCAGCTAATTGTAAAATTTGCTTATCACAACCCGAGATAATGGCGCCGCCACCGACATAGAGCACAGGCTTTTTAGCCGCTAATAGTGCCTGTAGTCCACGACGGATCTGTCCTTTATGCCCCGAGGTTGTCGGGTTGTATGATCGCATTTTCACGCTTTCGGGATAAATATATTCGTGCAGCAGCGCTGGGTTTAAGCAATCTTTTGGCAGGTCGACGACCACAGGCCCAGGACGGCCGGTAGAGGCAATATAAAAGGCTTTTTTTATCGTTTCAGGGATTTGAGTTGGATCTTTAACTAAAAAGCTGTGTTTGACCACTGGACGAGAGATACCGATCATATCGCATTCTTGGAAAGCATCATTACCGATAAGGTTGCTCGGTACTTGACCCGATAATACGACGAGGGGAATAGAGTCCATGTAGGCGGTGGCAATACCGGTAATCGCGTTGGTGGCACCGGGTCCTGAAGTGACTAATACCACGCCCACTTTACCCGTGGCACGGGCGTAGCCATCGGCCATGTGTACGGCGGCTTGTTCGTGGCGAACGAGTATGTGTTCAATACCTGGGATAACGTGCAGGGCGTCGTAGATATCTAAAACTGAACCGCCAGGATAGCCAAAAATATGCTTTACGCCTTCATCAATCAAAGAACGCACTATCATGCTGGCGCCGGATAACATCTCCATGTGGAACTCCTATTGCATAGTACCGTTACGGTAAACAGTATTTTGTTACAGCGACGGTAATCGCTCTAAAAATTAAGCCTGAAGGGTAATTCAGACTCCTAAATGCTGAACTGACTTCGTAGAAGACAAGTGATTCATCCCTAGGATGCAGCAACTGTTGCAATGAACAGAATTTCATCATATTCAAAAAAAACAACATTTCAAGCCTTTTATGTAAAAAATAACCAACTTGAAACAATTTCACGTTTGAATGGCTGGAGAACTTGCTGGAATCGCCAAGTAATCTAGGCTGATTTATGGGTTTATCTTATATTTTTCAGATTGTTAGATTCTTAAAAAGCAAAAACGGCACTAAAAGTGCCGTTTTGGTGTGGGACGTTAGATAAGCAGATACTTAACTGTTGCGATTAAATATTACTTATTTTCTACATTAGTGAAAGCCAATGCGCTGTTTTCACGCGATCAAACATGTGTTGCCGATGTGGCATTGGCATCCATGATTTCTTAAAAATAGATCCTTAAATCGTCGGCTGTATTTGATGCTTTGGACGATTAAATTGGCAAACTCCGACGAACATTATCGCGCCTAACATAAGGGCGGAGAAGGGCACTGCTGTGCCATCATAGAACACCGCTAATAACGGCCCCGCTAACGCGCCACAGCCAAATCTTAAGGTGCCAATAACCGCCGTTGCCGTTCCGGTTTCTTGTTTGAACTTCATCAGCACTATCGCATCGGCGTTGACCGACATCACCCCTAGGCTGCCCATCAAAGGAATAAGCATGATCACGGTAAAATGATAGCTCATATCCAGTAGGTTGACGGTTAATAAACCTGCCCCCGCAATAGCACCAAAAAAGGTTGATACATGCAACATACGCAGCGAACCATAGCGGCCGACAATGCGAGTATTAATGATATTGGCCAACATCAAAGCGCCAACGTTGGTGCTAAACAAGATGGCAAAATAGGATTTATCTAAGGCAAAGACTTCCATATAAACGAAGGGTGATGCGGTGAGATAACAGAAAAACGCAAAAGACGTTAACACGCCGCTGGCAATGTTTAACTTAACGCCAGATCGGGAAAATACGGTCGCATAGGCACCAAGAAACGATTTTTGGCTGCGGGTATCCATATCTTTATCGCTGGGCATTTTTAGCGCAAACAGCACGAGTAATAACAGGGTTGCTGCATAGGCAGATTGAATGAAGAAGATTAAATGCCAATCACCGAGTTCTAAGATAACGCTGCCAATGCTAGGTGCCAGTAATGGCGCTAACATCATGATTAAACTCACGTAAGACATACCTTTGGCGGTATTGTCGCCATAGACTTCTTTGATGTATCCCGGCACCACCACAGTCGCTGCTGCGCCGATAAAGGCCTGCAAAAAGCGTAGTCCAAGAAAGATTTCGACTTGACCAGCAAAACCAATCAATAAACTTGTTAGCATAAAGCCACTCAGCCCCATTATCACCATAGGGCGACGGCCAATGCGGTCAGCTAAGGGACCGAAACACAACATGCCCAGTGCATAACCTGCTAAGTAGATACTCAGGGACTGTTGCACTGTTGTGATATCGGTATGAAAACTAAGGGCCAATGTCGACATCGCAGGTAAGTACATGTCGATGGCCAATGGTGTGATCGCGACAATCGCCGCTAGCATGGGAATAAGCAGTGCTAAATTCGGTATACGTCTGCCGTTATGGGCAGAAGGTTGTGATTGTGGGTCCACTGTTACCTCGGGTGGCGAAAGAATTGAAAGCGTATTTCTCAGGGTTATGCGGCGTGGTTTAAATTGTACTAGGACAATTCACTCTAATCCGTCCATTTTTAGCCAGCATCTTGCGCTAATTGGCGATGTTTGGGGAAAAGTGAATTGTGCTTCGATCAATTTTCACGGTAAGGCATTAAGCAATAGCATAGTAAAGCGCTAGGACAAATAAACCAATCTTTGCGATGATTTCTTTACCGTATTTTACCGATTAAATTGTAACTAAGTAGTAAGTCTCGATAATCGAGGTATAACCTTGGCGGCTCGAGCCGTTATCCTCCAATATGCTTCATTCAAAAGTGTTAGTTGTCATCTGAGTGTCACTGCTTTGTCATCTAGGTGTCTTTTATGCTGACTAATTTAGTGGGCTTTAGCTTCACCCTACTAAAAATAAAATATTCAGGAATGACACGATGAAAACACAACGACTCCCGCTTGCAGCCGCCATTATGGCGAGCTTATTACTCGGTGCTTGCAGCGGTGATGATGGCGCAGTAGGTGATAAAGGCGACAACGGCTTAAATTCACTGGTTAAAGTGACCGCATTAACTATCGGTGATGCAAATTGTCCCGCCGGTGGTCAGCGTATCGATACCGGATTAGATGCCAACTATAATGGACAATTGGATGACAATGAAATTGCAGTCGCGCAAACCCAATATGTTTGCCAGCCACAAACTGCAAGCTTAAAAGCAGAGTTAATTGGTCGTCATCAGACTGGCGTTTATGGCTTAAGTGCTGCTGAAATCGTTGAATATCACAGTGCATCTAACCGTATTTTTGTGGTCAATGCGATTAGCGGCAAAGTCGATATTATCGATGGCAGCTTATTAGCGACCTCATCAAACGCCACAGATCCTTTAGCATTGAATAATCTCGAAAAATTAGCAGAACTCGATGTTGCTAAGGATGTGGGTCAAACCTTTATGGGAAGCGTTAACAGCGTGAGTATTTCAGGCAACTTGTTAGCGGCTGCCATTGAGCGTGGTGACGCTGCAGGCAATAAAACCCAAGCCAATGGTTTTGTGGCTTTTTATCAGCTTAATGGTACAGATGCTCCACAGTTTATCAGCGCCGTCGAAGTCGGTGCTTTACCCGATAATGTAGTGTTCACCCACGACGGTAAAACCTTACTCGTGGCCAATGAAGGCGAACCTAATCCTGCTTATACCTTAGATCCTGAAGGCAGTGTTGCGCTGATTGCTATTACTGACGGTAAGCCTGCAGCCGCTGCGACCATCATAGATTTTAGTGTGTTTAATCAGGGCGGTGCGCGTGCAACTGAAATCACCGCTGACATTAAAATTAATGGTCCAATGGCGAGTGTGGCGCAGGATTTAGAACCTGAATATATCGCCATTAGCCAAGATAACCGCCGTGCATTTGTCAGTTTACAAGAGAACAATGCTATTGCCGTGATTGATATCGCCAATGCGAAAGTCTCGAAGATTTTACCGCTAGGCCTCAAAGATTACGGGCTTGATGTGAATAAAATTGATGCGAGTGACAAAGATAATCTTGTTAACCTGCAAAGCTACACAGGGGTGTACGGCATGTATCAACCCGATACCCTTGCTAGCTACCGTTGGAATAACACTGACTTTATTGTGACTGCGAATGAAGGTGACTCCCGTGACTATGCGGCTTTTTCGGAAGAGGCCCGCGCAGGGGATTTAGTGCTCGACCCGAATCACCCACAATTTGCCGCCGCAAAAGATAAAACCCAATTAGCGCGTCTTAAGGTAACGAAGAGCATGGGGGACGATGATAAGGATGGCGACTACGACAAAGTCGTGAGCTTTGGTGCTCGTTCCTTCTCGATTTGGAATGCTGATGGTCAGCAAGTGTTTGACAGTGGAAGTGATTTTGAGCGTATTACCGCCGCACTACTGGGGGATAAGTTCAACAATAACAACGAAGAAAATAAAGGTGATAGTCGCAGCGATGACAAGGGGCCAGAGCCAGAAGCTTTAGCCCTAGGCCAAATTGGTCAACGACTATATGCCTTTGTTGGTTTAGAACGTACCTCTGGCTTTATGATCTATGACGTGACTAATCCTTTCGATGTGCATTTTGTCGACTATGTTGTGAATCGTGATTTTGAAGCTGACTTCGTTGTCGATACTGATACTGGCGAAGTCAAAGGTGATGCAACATTGGCGGGTGATTTAGGGCCAGAAGGGATGAAATTTGTCAGTGCCGATAAAAGCCCTAACGGTAATCCTTTGTTAATCATAGGAAATGAAGTTAGTGGCACCACGAGTGTTTATCAACTCAAGATTAAATAGTGGTGCACTAGTAAGCTATAGCTAATGGCTCACCGATAGTTCATCAAGCTTGTCAGTAACATCAGCGCCAGTAGCATGCATGCTACTGACGCTTTTTTTATTCACTTTTCTACAAAATTCGCCATTTTGTGTGAATTAACTTCATCTGAAATGGCGCATGAAAATTGGCTGAGCTTAATGGTCTTTAAGTGCCTTTACACCACGGAATAGGCATTTTGTACGAGGGAGTGAATCGTTGCCTCGATACACTCAATTGCATGCTGAAATTGAGTGTCGTTTTCGGCGCCACCAAGGCTCAAGCGGATAAAATTGTCATGGCAATTAAAGTCATCACCATTACGGACTAATATGCCTTTTGCGGCCAGTGCGGTAACGAGATGATGGGCTTTGATATCTTCTGGCAGTTGTATCCAACCGTTTAACCCTCGCCAAGTTTGGGTTAATCCCAGCCGTTCGCCCATGGCGATACAGTGACTTTGGCGTTGACGTACGAGCGTATCTCGTTCTGCAGTGATATGACCTTTCTTTATCAACTGACAGGCTATTTCAATATTCAGCGGCGACACCATCCAGCATTGGCTATGAATAGCGAGTCGCACTTGGGCGATAAGGGGGTCGGGAACCAGAATAAAACCTTGCCTTAAGCCGCCAGAAAACAATTTGGACAGGCTGGAAATATAAATCACCCTTGGGATCGCCAGCTGTTTTGCTAATTGCCACAGGGGCGAATGCCATTCTTCAGGTAAACAATAATTCACGTCATCCTCAATGATATAGAATTGATATTGCTCTGATAATTCAAGGATTTTCTGCCGCTGGGATTCACTGTACTGAATGCAAGTGGGGTTTTGATTATTCAGTGTGAGATAGACTAATTTAGGGTTGTGGATCTGTAATAGGGCTTCAAAGCGCGGCAGATCTAATCCTTCGTGGGTAAGGGGCACTCCAACACTAGTGACACCAAGCTGTTTAGCACAAATTCTCACGCCTGGATAACTGTATTGCTCGTGTAACAGTACATCGCCTGTTGATAAAAATGCGCTCAAACAGGCAAAAATGGCTTGCTGGCCGCCATGGGTAAAGACCAGTTGCTCGGGTGTTTGCTGTATGCCGCGTTGGTTTAACCATTGGTGGAACACTTGTTGGTGTTGATCTAATGGACTGGCGCGATAACCGAGTAACTGACTCAATTTAGTGGGGTCTTTCGCTAATTGGCTGAGGCAATCGCTTAGGGTGCTGATTTGATCTGTGAGTGGCTGCTGACAGGTCGCCATATTCAATTGTACGTTACCCATTTCAGGTACAGGGGAGGCGTTGACATAGGTGCCATCTCCCACTCGTGCTTCGACGTAACCCCTTTGTTCCGCCAATGCATAGGCGCGGGTCACAGTGCCAATTGTGATGCCTAAGGCATCAGCTAAACGGCGCTGCGGTGGCAGTTTACTGCCTTGGGTTAACACCTTCTGCAAAATGCCTTGTTCTATGGCACTGACTAAGCGCTGATATTTCGGGCCTGAAAAAGTCGTTAGGTCTGGCGTCCAGATTGTACCCATGACAATAAATCCATTGATCTCTAATATTCTCCGTATATTATTTATTGCATCTTTTTATGTCAACAAATGTATGCATACAATTTAAGGCGAATATGAATACTGCACTGCTTTATGACCCACAATTATGGACTTTAATGGCCTCGACCGCGCTGTTTTGCGCTACTATGACAATGACTCCTGGACCGAACAATATTCTCTTAGCTAGCTCTGGAGCGCATTTTGGTGTGCTGCGTACCGTGCCACATATTGCAGGGATCCGCTTGGGTTCGACCTCTTTACATCTTGCGGTATTATTCGGCCTCGGTACCTTGTTTGAAGCATTACCGGTCTTGCACCAAGTATTGAAATATTTCGCTTTAGCATATTTGCTGTATCTCGCGTACAAATTAGTGACGTCGCCAGTGCAGAGCACGCATTTGGATGATGGACGAAAACCTATGACGCTCATTGAAGCTGCATTATTTCAATGGATTAACCCTAAATCTTGGATGTCGACGATTACCCTGTGTAGCGCTTTTACATTAAGTGGCGATGGCTTTTGGTTGAGTGCGTTTCTTGGCGTATTAATGTTCAACATAGTGGGATTTCCTGCATCATTTACTTGGGTATTTGTCGGTGCAGCGATCAGTAAGAAACTCAATACCGATAGACGTAAGCGCCATTTTAATTGGTTTATGGGCAGCTTGCTCTTAGTGTCATTACCTATGATATTACGCTAGCTTGGCTTGAATTAAGTGCCTAAGCCTATAAATATTCTGAGGAAGACACTCGCGTAATGATTGGCTTTATGCCATAACCAACATACTATTGATGGCTTTTTAGGTAATGACCTTTTAGCTGAACATTTTCAGTCTCAGTTATACTTGTTGCTTATCTTGATAGTGTGTATATGGAGGTTGCCGAGTGAAGTTCCCTAGTTTGATTTCGTTTATGCCGGGATTGGCGCAATTATTACAATATGAAAAGCAATGGCTTAGGGATGATGTGCGCGCAGGCTTATCCGTTGCCGCTGTGGCATTACCCGTAGCGATTGCTTATGCCCAGCTCACAGGTGTGAATGCTGCCGTGGGTTTGTATTCCTGCGTATTACCAATGTTGGTATACGCACTATTTGGCACCTCAAAACAATTAATCGTGGGTCCAGATGCGGCGACTTGTGCTGTTATCGCCGCGGTTGTCACGCCCCTAGCTGCAGGGGATAGCATGAAGCACTGGCAGTTAGTGATGACCATGACGGCCATGACAGGCTTTTGGTGCTTGATTGCGAGTCGTTTTAGGCTGGGGGTGCTCGCCGATTTTCTATCAAAGCCGATTTTGATGGGGCTGCTTAATGGCGTTGCAATTACCATTATCGTGGGACAGTTTTCAAAAATCTTCGGTTTTACCTTCGATGAGCGCTATTTAATTGAGCGCCTCAGCGGTGCGCCTTCCTACTTATCCAAAACCCATTGGCCGACATTGACTATGGGGATTGTGACGCTAGCGACTTATGCCTTAGTGAAACGGTTTCGTCCCCAATGGCCTGCTTCTATGTGCGCAATGGCGATGGCGGCTTTCCTTGTTTGGGTGTTTAACCTGACGAGCTTTGATATTAGCGTCGTCGGAGAAGTGACCTCTGGATTACCTTCATTCCAAGCGCCTGTATTTGATTTAGGTATCGCCCGTGAGCTTGTGGTACCAGCGCTTAACTTAGCCATGGTGAGCTTTGTGAGCATGATGTTGACGGCTCGAAGCTTTGCGGCAAAAAACGGTTACGATATAGATGCCGATAAAGAGTTCAGGGCATTAGGAATAGCCAATATAGCGTCTGCCATATCTCAAGGTTTTGCGGTGAGCGGCGCGGATTCCCGCACTGCGGTTAATGATGCCAATGGTGGTAAGAGCCAGTTAGTGTCTATCATTGCGGCGGTATTGATTGGTGTTGTGGCGCTATTTTTCACTGCGCCTTTGAAGTTTATCCCCAGTGCCGCCTTAGGTGTAGTGCTGGTGATTGCCTCTATCTCGCTTATCGATTTAAAGTCACTGTGGAATCTGCGAGTGCGGGATAGGTCTGCTTTTCTACTTGCCTGTATCACCTTGTTCTCTGTGTTGTTTATTGGGGTTATCCCTGGGATAACCTTGGCTGTATTACTGGGTTTATTCCAGTTCCTCGCTACTGTGATGCGGCCTACGGATCAAGTGCTTGGTTTAGATCATAAGGGCGTTATCCGCAGTGTCGATGAATCGGGTAAAGCTAAATCGGTTCCAGGAGTATTTATATATCGCTTTAATTCGCCGTTAACTTACTTTAATGCGACGTATTTTAAGCGCCGTTTACTGGAAAAGTTTATTCGGGAATCTGAGCCGGTCGATTGCATCATTATTGATGCAGTGCCTTGTTTTACCCATTTGGATTTAAGTGTGATGGCCATGTTGGCTGATTTACATCAACTGCTTAAAAAACGTGGCGTTCGTTTAGTGCTTGCGGGACGTAAACGGCAGATGCTGAGTTGGTTTGAGCAAGCGGGCATGCAGACAGGGGAAGGTGGTATTTTGATCCGGCCAGATTTGTATCTCGCCCTTAAAATGAATCAAAGCTATAAACAAGCCTTGGCTGAAGGGCAAGCGCCTGTGATCCAAAAAGTTCCTGATGACTCGGTATTGTTGCACAGTCATTTGTAGTTAACTGTAATGCCTTGTTTGATTAAACTGGGTCATAAAATAGCGCAGCTTAAGGTTGCGCTATTTTTTTGTCTTAATTTGATAAGTAAATCAATGGTATGACTTATTTTTGAAGGTATTCAGTTTTACCGTTTAGTCTTTGAGAATTCTATCTAGGGGAATAAAACCGTGAAAACCATAATAACCCATAGGGCCGAGTATCAGACTCAGTAGGCACCATAAGCACTTTTTGTTAGTGCTGAGATCCACTTTACTCTTGAAAGCCCGAAGGGCAAATAGACAATGCAATAGCACTAGGCCCCCAAGCATAATAACGATATTAATATCCATATTTTCCAACTGTCTTATCCTTGTGTTCTATCATTCACGTCCTTGAGTCTTTAGGCGTGGTTACTTTTCTTGAGAAGATTGTCTAGCTACGATTAGCTAAATTAGTTACCTAGTGGTAAATACCTTACTCGAATATTTTACCGATGGCTATAACATAAAATAAAAATAATCTTTAAATCTTATTGGCTTACACGTCTCCTAACAAGCAAATTGGAGAATGGCTAGCGTCCCAGATCACATATTTTTCCATCGCACGAATAAATATTTCACTCGAAATAAGTCGATTTAGCCAAACGGCGACTCGCGGAAAATCATCACTAAGTGCACATTTAAGATCCACTGCGGCAAACTGGCGTACAAAAGGTACGATTGCGTAGTCGGCAAGGCGAGGTGTATCGGCGACTAAAAAGGGGTGTTGCCCTAAGCATGTTTCAAGTTGCAGGAGGAAATAACTCGCCTGCTGATAATAATAAGCTTGCGTTTGCTCAGGGTAACGGTCGGCATATTTATAGCGGTCAAGCCATGGTTTAAATTGCTGATCATTGTGCGCGATAAGTTGTGCCATTTTATCTTCAATAGCAGGACTTTGCTGACACAATAGCTCTAAGGGATCTGCTTGCGTGAGTGCCCAGCGCATGATCTCAAGACTTTCGGCAATCACCTCACCGTTCGCTAGCACTAATACTGGCACAGTCCCCTTAGGTGAGGCCACTAGCATTTGTGGTGGTTTGGCTTTAAGGGTGATTTCACGGACTTCAACATTGCATTGGGCTAATAAGAGTCCCAAACGTGCTCGCATTGCATAGGGGCAACGGCGGAAGGTGTATAAGACGGCTAGAGTCATTCGGATTTCCTCTACTGTGCGGCGCCATGCGTGGAAGTTGATGCGACTAAAGCTGACGTCAGCATGTTTATGCATGCTTATTGACGACGCGAGTATGCCAATGCGAATGTTGCGTGCCAATCATGCAATATTCAAAGGGCGCAGATGGTAACGCTTTCATACTGGGATTTCTGCTTAATTTGCCATCATAGAATGATTTTTCTCACCACTGTGCGTAAAGAATTAAAGACCTTGTATTTTATCTGTGTTTATCTTGCTGTGACTCAGGTAGAATTCCGCGCTATTTTTGGGATCTGCAGCAAGGCTGCAGATGATTGATTTGTTTATGCACTGGAAATTAAGTTCCAGCCAGCAAAGAGGGTGTTATGGCTAAAGTTGTCGTATGTGCGTTATATAAATTCGTGTCGTTACCGCATTTTGAATCTATCCGAGCGCCATTGCTCGCTATGATGGAACAGGCCGAGATCAAAGGCACTCTGCTCCTCGCAAGTGAAGGGATCAATGGCACAGTTGCTGGCACTCAAGAAGCTATTGAAGCGTTATTAGTGTGGCTCAACAGTCAAAATGGCCTAGACAATATCGTTCACAAGTTATCATTTGACGATGAAATGCCGTTCTACCGCACTAAAGTCAAGCTGAAAAATGAAATCGTGACTATGGGCGTTGAAGGTATAGACCCGCTTAAAGTGGTCGGCACCTATGTGAAGCCTCAAGATTGGAATGCGCTCATTTCGGATCCTGACGTGATTTTAGTCGACACCCGTAATGACTATGAAGTGCAAATCGGCACTTTCAAAAATGCTATTAATCCTGTGACTGAAACCTTCAGAGAATTCCCTGAATATGTGAAGCAGAATCTTGATCCTGCTAAACATAAGAAGGTCGCCATGTTCTGTACTGGCGGTATTCGCTGTGAGAAATCAACTGCTTATTTAAAAGAGCAAGGCTTTGACGAGGTCTATCATCTCGAAGGTGGTATTCTTAAATACCTTGAAGAAGTGAAAGCGGAAGAAAGTTTGTGGGAAGGCGAGTGCTTTGTATTTGATAACCGCGTTGCAGTGAACCATGACTTGAAGAAAGGCCAATACGATCAATGTAATGCTTGCCGTATGCCAATCACCGAAGCTGAAAAACAGAGTCCTGCCTATCTGCAAGGTGTCAGTTGCCCACATTGTATCGATAAAATTTCTGACGAGCAGCGTAAACGTTTCGTTGAGCGTGAGCGCCAAGTTAATCTGGCAAAAGCCCGTAACGAAGCGCATATCGGTAGCGATGTAAATCAAGTGATTGAAGCGCGCCGTGAGAAAAAAGAAGCGCAGCGTCGACTCGCCGCCGAGAAAAATAACGCGAAAAAATCGCAAGCGCTTTAACTTTATATGCAATTAGATGAGTAGTGAGTTAGTCATGAGTTCGCACTGAGCTCATTTCGTACTCAGGCAGCTCGCACTCTGGCCCGACTCGTTCGGGCCATTTTTTTATGCCGATTTTAGTTTTAGCGTGAATGTGCTTTTAGGCCATTATTTAACTCATTATTTATCATAGCGCTATGCCGAAAACCTTAAATTTATGATAACTTTCAGTCGCTAGTATTAAAAATGTTAGTATTAACAACGCTAGCATTTAAAAAAAGTCGAGTGCTATAACGCGAAAGGAGCGATTCAGTGCAAGGTAGGCAAAGCGCATGAGCATTTGGAAAGAGCTATACGATATTTTCGATAAGGAACGCAGTCGCTGGCAGCAATCAAGCGCCAGTAAGCAGGCGATTGCCTTTGAGTTAAAAGCCAATTTGGGTTTTCTGGCCGATGCCTTAAGCAGCGGTTTATCGCAAAGCGCGATCGCCAGCGGTTTAGAATGCAGTATTTTTGAGGCAAAACTGAAAGAGGGCGCTGCACTCACTGCGTTAAATAACCGTAAAGTGACACTGAAATTTATTGGTGAATTTGCCGAATTTAATAAATATGTCGGTAAAGAGAACGACGCTTTAGTCGAGAATGCTTACGCTAGAATTAAATCACTGCAGAAGTTAGTCGCGGCTGAGTCCAATAAAAATCATGATCTTAAGATTAAATCCCTGTTTCGCTTTTTAGTCTTTTTAGTGGCGCACCTTGAGGAGCAGCCATTGAGTCGCACATCAGCGAAAAAAGCCTAAGGCTGATGAGTGGTATTGGCTAGCTTGTTATTTGAGAGACAAAAAAGGCGCCTGTGGCGCCTTTTCTATGTTTGCGAGCGTCATTGCTCAGTGTTTATAGCACAGTCTTTAAAAGGCGTGTTCAAGAGCGATCTTTAGACTCACTCTTTAAAAGCCGCCATTGAGTTTAGCCCCTAGGTGGCTCAGTTTTACTTATCTGCTTTATTGGGTTCTGAGTCCGCTGAACTTGGCTTGTTTGAAGCCGCATCGGCATCATTGTCTGCTGCCGAAGCCTTCGTAGTACCTGGCTTTATCTGCTTATCTTTACCATGTTGACCGAACTGCGGCAGTTTGAACTTAGCACTGTACTTCAACGCAGCAAGATTGCTGGCGATGACACCGACGATCAAAATAATAATGATCCAGACTTCTAAGGTCGACATACTCAGCTCCTGTTTCGAATTGACTCGCGCACACCTAACGGGCGATTAATCAACCGCTAAACGTTGCTCACATTTACGAATGTCTTCTGGCGTATCCACTTCAATAGAATCAAAGGCGCTAATGGCGATTTTGATTTTATGGCCGTACTCTAATGCACGTAATTGCTCGAGTTTTTCCAGATCTTCTAGACGACCTAATGGTAGGGCGGCGAAGGCCTGTACGAATTTGCGTGTATAAGCATACACACCTAAGTGCTTATAAACGGGGTAATCTTGAGTATCGCGGCCAAAAGGAATACGCGAACGAGAGAAATACAAGGCGTAGTTGTTGTTATCGAACACCATCTTCACATGCATAGGATCGTCAAGCTCGGCTTTATTGACGATTTCAAAGCCTAAGGTGGCCATTTCAAACTCACCAGGGTGACGCTCGAAGAGGCTGATGACTTGCTCGATAGAGGTTGGGTCAATAAGAGGTTGATCACCCTGTAGGTTGATCACTAAGTCGTCATCTTTCAGGCTCAGTTGGTTTATTGCATCATTGATACGATCTGTACCCGAGGCTGCATCTGGGCTGGTCATGACCACTTTGCCGCCAAAACCTTCAACGGCCGCTTTAATGCGGTCATCATCGGTAGCGACATAAATATTGGTGAGGCCTTTGGCTAACGACGCGCGTTCATACACGTGTTGGATCATTGGCTTGCCGTTAATCGGGGCTAAGGGTTTGCCCGGGAAGCGGCTTGAACCGTAACGAGCCGGGATTAACAGAGTCACATTCATCAAATTATCCTACTTTTATCAAAGATATACAGTGTAGAGATACAATGCATATAGACAAAAGGGCTCACAATTGAGCCCTTTTAACATGTGTTAGAGCTTAGATACGACGGAACAGGGCAGTCAACATTTCATCTGTGACTTTCTCTTCCCAACCCGCGCCGTAAACGTTAGCCCATAGTGGACCCATGCTCTTAGTCACGGCAACCATTTTCGCTATGGTTTCGTCTGGCAGATCTTTACAGATGTTCTTCGGCAGTGTGATGTTATGTTTCTTCATCATCAGACGGAACTCTTCAACGCCTTCTGGATAGAATTCTTCTAACACATCAAAGGCGATACAGTTGCCGATACCGTGGTGGTAACCCAGGATATAGGACAGACCGTAAGAAACCGCATGACAGGCACCCACTTGGCTATAAGCTATGCTCATGCCGCCCATGAAAGACGCCATCATTAGCTTGTCGTCTTTTTCTACGTGGTCGTCTAAGTACACTTGGCGACATAAATCCATCGCTTTTTCAGCGTAGGATTTAGAGAACTCGTTTAAGAAGGTACCTTGTAAAGATTCAACACAGTGGATATAGCAATCCATACCTGTATAGAACCATTGGTCCGTTTCTACGCCTTCGATTAACTCAGAATCCATGATGATTTGATCGAATACTGTGTAATCTGAGTTCAGGCCTAGCTTACGTACTGGACCACATAAT
Source organism: Shewanella sp. M16 (assembly GCF_018224605.1). Classification (NCBI taxonomy): domain Bacteria; kingdom Pseudomonadati; phylum Pseudomonadota; class Gammaproteobacteria; order Alteromonadales; family Shewanellaceae; genus Shewanella; species Shewanella sp. M16. Next base: position 50,723 of record NZ_JAGTUL010000026.1, read on the forward strand.
ACGGCGGTGCGTGACGCTTCTGCACCAGTACCAGAAATCGTTGGGATACCAATGTGGTGTACCGCTGGGTTCTTGATTAAGTCCCAACCTTGATACATAGCAGAGCCACCTGGGTTTGTCAGCATCAGCGATACCGCTTTAGCTACGTCCATGGTTGAACCGCCACCTAAACCGACGACGCTCACTGGCAGTTTGCTATTGAAAGCTTGAACTTGTTCAGTCAGGGCATCGATTTGAATTGTGCTTGGCTCTTCATCAACGTTAACCCAAATTATCATGTCTTGTGCTTTAGCTGGAATGCGGCCCTCAAGGGCTTTGCCTTGATGCACGTCATCGACTAAAAACACCACGAAGTCGTCGGCGGTTTTACGTTCAGCAGCTAACACTTCATCCAATTGGACGAATGAGCCACGGCCGAAGATCATTTTTTCAACTACTTTAAAATTCTTAAAACTCATTGCAACAAACTCCCGTAGAATTATTGGGCAAATGCTTTCTTGATGTTTTCGATACGCTCGGCGATCTGAGCATCGGTCCAAGACAACTTGATGAGCATAGAAATCGTGCGGCTCATAATGGCATCGGATTTAGGCACAGAAACTTGAGTATAGTCAGGTCTGTCGGCGATTAATGTGATTGGCAACGCAGCAGATGCCTTAAGCTCCTGAATGTGTTTCCAGTTTTTCAAATAATGCCAGTTGTTTACATACCAGTAGAAGCAACCATCAACGCCGTTTTCAGCCAGTTTTTTGCTGATTTCTTGCGTGCGCGCTTCGGTTGGCAACATAAAGGTTAAGAAGCCAGCCGAGTCGCCTTCGGGATCTGGGATCTGGCGGAAGGTGACTTCTGGAATAGCGGCCATTGCATCTTTAATGGTCTTTTTGTTTTTACGTTGAATATCGATAATGGTATCGAGTTTACGTAACTGCGCTAACCCTAAGGCGGCATTCATTTCCGAAATACGGAAGTTCAAGCCAATGATAGGGTGTGATTCAGCGCCGCGGTCTTTACCAATGTGGTCATGGCCGTGATCGGAGAACATGTGCGCGTTGTTGTAGATTTCTGTGTTGTTAGTGATCACAGCGCCACCTTCACCACAGGTGATGGTTTTGACTGAATCGAATGAGTAACAACCCACATCACCGATAGTACCTAGGGCTTGACCCTTGTAGCTACCACCGATGGCTTGGCAAGCATCTTCTAAAATCAGTAAGTTATGTTTTTTACAGACGGCTTTGATCTCGTCCATCTTCGCCATAGAACCGCACATGTGCACTAAGTTGATGGCTTTAGTGCGTGGGGTAATCGCGGCTTCGATACCTTCTGGAGATAAACACAATGTCTCATCGATTTCGGCAAAAATCGGAATCGCGCCTGCCATAAAAATCGCTTCAACTGAGGCAACAAAGGTAAAAGGTGGCACGATAACTTCATCGCCAGCACCAATGCCTGCAGCCATCATGGCCGTTTGCAGCGCAGCAGTACCGCTTGATAAAAGGTGAGCATGCTTCACGTTCATCTTCTCGCACAGTAGTTGCTCCATATCGCGCGTCTTCCAGCGATCATTACGCATATGGTCGAAGTTGTAACGGAAGGTAAAACCGTTTTCCATAACGTCAGCGACTTCCTGCTTCTCTTCAGGACCAAATAATTCAAAACCGGGCATGGAAGGTATCTCCTTAGAATTTGTGGCGCATAGGTCGCCTGCAATTAACTGGCGGATTATAACTGGCGTAATAGACCCTTGCGATGTTTTATTGCTGAAAATTGTCATGGAAAAAGAAAAACCTGCACAGGGGCAGGTTTTATCTGAGCATAGATGACACTCAGCTAAGGGTTAAAAGCCTATATTCAGGCTGTTAGCGTGGATTGGCTAAACCATGTTCACGGTCAACCGTGACATCTAAATCTGTCAGTAAACCGTTATCAATGCCGTAAATCCAGCCGTGTACCGCCACTTCTTGGCCGCGATCCCAAGCTTCTTGCACTATGGTTGAACTGGTCACATTAGCAACCTGCTCAATCACGTTTAGCTCGCACAGGCGATCAAAACGTTTGGCTTCGTCCATCTGTTGTAATTCTTCCTGATAAATACGATAGATATCACGTAAATGCCCGAGCCAGTTATCGATGAGTCCTAAGCGTTGCTGACCCATGGCCGCGCGCACACCACCACAACCGTAGTGACCCACCACCATAATATGCTTCACCTTGAGCACATCGACGGCGTATTGCAGTACAGATAAGCAGTTAAGATCGGTATGGATCACCATGTTGGCGATATTACGGTGAACAAAGACTTCACCGGGCATAAGATCAATGATTTGGTTTGAGGGTACGCGACTATCTGAACAGCCAATCCACAGGTATTCAGGATGTTGCTGTTTCGCTAATTGTTCAAAAAAATCAGGATTTTCTTGGCGTATACGTCCGGCCCAGCGGCGGTTATTGTCGAATAAAGGTTTGAGTAGTTTCATTTTAACCTATTGTTTTATTGACATATAAAATGTCTTCTCATGCTCTAATTCATGCAAGCAGCACATTTTTAGCAAGAGTATACCAGCAAATTTGGCTCTGCTGGTCTATCCAATTAAGGTTTGAATCAGGATATTGAAAAATCGAGATTATTTTTTCTTAATAGTACTGCAAATGGATAAGCCCTCTCTGAGGGTTCAAGAACCATTTGATAATGTGCTTGTTGTTTATATCGCGCTAATGCTGAGTGGAAACCTTGTCCGCCAAAGATTAAGGCGGACAAGGATGATGCAGTATGGGTTAGAACTTACTGATCACTTTCACGCTATCGTTGACTTCGCTGACGTCAACAAATCCGATCATATTGGGATTGGCGGCAATCAATGCGAGCATTTCAGCGCTGGAGTCGACGACTTTGGGCGGTTGACCTTGGCCTGAAAAGACCAGTTTTGACCAATAGGCTTTTAACTGACTCTCGGTTTTATTAAGGATCTGTTTAACAAATGCATCACGTGCGGGCGTGCCTTCAGGTTGATCGAGTGCGACGACAGTGCCACCACTGGGGAAAGACTTGAGTTTGCCTAAATAGATCCGTGAAATATCCGCAGCGCTAATTTCTGACGTATTAGAAGGGTGCACCACGACGGCAATTTCGGCTTGAACACAGGCACTGCCAAGTAGAAGCACACTGGCGACTAAGGTTTTTATCATCAACCGAGAACTTATTAATAGTTTCATGCTTAACTCCTTAAAAAACTAAGTCTATTGCCATACTCAGCAACTGTTCATCGGAGGACGGTTTGTCGTTACTGTAGTTGGTGTACTCTAGTTTCAGTGCGGCAGAAGGATGGAAATCCCAGCGGGTGCCTATGATGTAGTAGGCGCTGTCTTCCTGCTGTGCTTCAAGCGCCGCTTGTGTTCCAAAAACAAGCGGTGCGAGTGCAGCTTGGTTTGCCGGTGGCAGACCATTGTAAACAGGTAACATAGCGTCATAGGCATCGTATTGGGGCTCACCTTTATCAATACCGTAGGTTAAGTGGAAGGTGAAATCGTGATAGCGGATCCCGCCGGAAACAAAGGCTGAATCTTGAATATTAAAGCTACTGGGATCGACATCAATTCGTGTGTATTCGGCCAAAATAAACCATTTTTCAGCATCATATTTAATGTTAGCGCCAATGAGTAACGCGCTGTCATTAATCGGTAAAAGATCATCAACTACTTGCTGAGTAAAGAGTCCGGTTTGAGAAATTGCATTACCTAAGCCAAGCAGTGCGGGTAATTCGTAGGAGAAATCGGTAACTATGCCAATATTTAAACCGTACTCAAACCCATAGGTTACAAAGTTAAAGTTCATTATGTGGCCCTCGGCGGAGAAGGGCGCAGGAGGTGTTGATGAACCTGTAGGCGAGTAGTCAGAAACTGAAGTGGTAATGTATTTATAGGTCAAACCTACTTCGGTATCGCCCCATAAATCGGCATAAACTAAGCCTACACCTTCACCTGAATTAAATGGCAGTGAATAAACTCCGCGGGGCGGAGTGATCCAGTGATAGGCATAGCCTACATCAATATAATCGGAGTATTTATAGAGATTAAAACGTTGGCGACCTGCCATAAGCATAAGTTTGTCGCTGATGTCATAGGAGATATAAGCCCATTCGAATTCAGCGCTATAATCGTTACTGCCTCTGGATAGCACTTGTGCAGTAGCTCTTAAGCCACTACCAAGATCGGCGGTAAATTGTAAGGCAACTTTGGAATCATTATTAAAATCGAGTTCTTTGTCGTAACCATAATAGCTTTTATCGTCACTTAGACTTGAGCCCGCGACAATAGAGGCAAATCCATTTATTTGAACATCGGCATAAAGAGACGGCATATAAAGTGTGCTGAATACGCAGAGGGCAACTGTACTTTTTCTCATGGCAGAATACCTTGTTGAGGGAATACAGTATAAAGGTAGTTGATAATTAGTAGATTTCACCTTTGTGCAACATTTTTTAAGCCGCTTGGAACAAAAACAACGTCTTTACTTGTTAATAGAGGTTTCACAGGTGAGTTTAATGAAATGTGGTGTGCTCAATAACAGACTTTAATAAAGTAAAGCCTAATGTATTTATCCATAAAATAGGAATTAAGTATGGGTGAGCAATATTGATATAAGCACATCTTGGTAACATGTGCTAAGTAGAAATACTCATCTTCAAGATGCGAGTTTTCGCACCTTGAAGCGTAGATTTAGCGATTGATTAATAATGTTTAGCCAGAAAATCGGCTAAATGTTGGTTAATAAATTCCGCTTGTTCGAGAGTTGATATGTGTCCTGCCGCAGGAATATGCACAAGTTGGCTGCCGTCAATGGCATCACTCATCAGGTAACTTTCCAATACGCTGCGGGCCTTATCTTCCACGCCAGCCATGATGAGGCAGGGTAGCGTCAATTGCTCGGCGTATTCCATGGTATCGCGACGACCAAAAATCATTCGTCCAAGTTTAACTATCGTGGGGATTTGCTCCGCTGTGATACTGGCAAGTGACTGTTCAAAGTCCGTAACCAGTTCGGGAGTGTTATTTGCGGCATCATTGGCGAAGAATAAAGGTGAAATCGCACTGATCAGCGGCGCAGGGATCGCCTTAGCGGCGGTAATCATATCCAGCATGCCATCATATTTCGCACGGGTGACTTCGGGTTCGAAGCCGATAAAACTGTTGAGCATAACGAGGGTTTTAACTCTTGTTGGTGCTTTCAGTACCAATTCTGCGCCCCACATAGCACCGACAGATTGTCCGACAACACTAAAGTGAGTTATCTCAAGAGCATCCATTAGCTCAAGCATTTGATCGGCAATATCGAGTAGCGTTTTGCAGTTATTGGGCAGTAAATCTGACTGACCATGGCCCCAAAGTTCAGGCACTATGCAGCGATACTGGGCGCTTAAGGTGGCAATTTGAGGCGCCCACATAGCGCTATCCCATAAATAACTGTGCCCAAACAACAATACAGGGCCTGAGCCGACATCAAGGTAACTTAATTTTCGATCGGTAATAACAAGCTGCTGACGGTGTGAAGAAAAATCCATAAAACCTACTTAATCAAATATATCATTGTGTTAAACCGCATTTTGGCGCCCATTTTGGCGCCCATTTTGGCGCCCATTTTGGCGCCCATTTTGACGATATAGCGCTATGCTTAACCTTTATTGACTGATCTTTGCGAGTATTTCGTGATTAGGGCTGAGCGATACGCAGCACGTATTCATCTATTAGACTGTCTAATCGGGCGAGTACTGCATCTTTTAGCAACATATCACTGTTTTCTAACAGGATTGCCAGTTCGGCACGATCGAATTGTGGCAACAATAACTGCGCTACAGGGAAATAGCTGATATGCCAAGGCTCAGGACTTACCGCACTTTGTCCCTGCTGAAACGGGAAGTAAAAGCCAAAATCATGGGCATTTTCTACCAGCCAAGCATGCAATTTAGCGCAGGGACCATCCTGAACATATTCAGCTTCAACAAGGCGCAGGGTTTTAACATCAATTTGAGCCGCATCGAACACATCGAGATCGGTACCCCAATGGTGGCGTGAAGCGCCGGGCAACGCCGACCAGAGCAAAATCAAGTCAACTATGGCATCGTCACTTAAGCCCTGAATATTGACCGGTAACTCATTGGCATCCAATACCGCGCGTTTACCGCTAGCCTTGGCATTCCAAATCGCCAGTTGCCGTTCAAAGGGACGATGAGCCGAGCAAATAGCGAGTTTTATGCCCGCATCTTCGGCTTTTGCCGCCATAGACTTAAAGGCGATAGCTGTGTTCTCCTCTAACCCAAAGCTATGATAACCAAGGTGATACGGGCTTAAATAATCCACTAATTCAGGGGAGCTTAAGCCGTAAAGCTTTGCGGTTTCGGGACGGATCTTCAGATGTGCTAACACAGTAATTGTTCCAAAATGACTTCATAACACAGGGCTAACTGCTCAAGGTCGTCCACTTTAACGCATTCATTCACTTTATGAATGGTGGCGTTGACAGGGCCAAGCTCTAACACTTTGGCGCCCGTTGGCGCGATAAAGCGACCGTCTGATGTGCCGCCAGTGGTTTGCGGATCGGTTTCATAACCTGTGACTTGGCGGATCGCGATACGGGTTGCATCTAATAACGGGCCATCACCGGTTAAAAATGGTAGGCCATTGAAAATCCAGCTGATATCGTAATCTAGCTCATAGGCTTTCAATAGAGTTTCAACTCGCTCAATCAAGATTTCGGCGGTCACTTCGGTGGAGTAACGGAAGTTAAACATCACTTCCAGTGCGCCAGGGATCACATTTGATGCACCTGTGCCGCCATTAATATTGGCGATTTGGAAGCTGGTGGGTGGGAAAAACTCATTGCCATTATCCCAGTGCATTTGACTTAGCTCGGCCAAGAAAGGCGCGGCTTTGTGTATTGGATTATCGGCAAGGTGTGGATAGGCCACGTGGCCTTGAATGCCTTTCACGGTTAAGTTGCCAGTTAAGCTGCCGCGGCGACCATTTTTGACCACATCGCCCAGCTTTAGGGTTGATGAGGGTTCGCCGACTAATGCCCAGGTGATCTTCTCGTTGCGCGCTTCTAAGGTATCAATGACTCGCGTCGTGCCGTTGATGAATGGACCTTCTTCATCGCTGGTGATCAAAAAGGCGATAGAGCCACGATGATTGGGGTGTTTAGCCACAAAGCGTTCGGTGGCAATCACCATAGCAGCGAGTGAGCCTTTCATGTCCGCTGCGCCGCGGCCATATAAGTAGCCATCAATGATGGTGGGCACAAAAGGTGGCGTGTGCCAGCGACTCACATCGCCCGTTGGCACAACGTCTGTGTGACCCGCAAAACAAAAAACGGGACCTACATTACCACGGCGAGCCCACATATTGGTGGTGTCTTCAAATACCATAGGTTCGATATTAAAGCCGATGGCGCTGAGTCTTTCAGCCATTAAGGTTTGGCAGCCTTCATCAAGCGGTGTCACCGAAGGGCGGGCGATCAGCGCTTTTGTCAGTTCTGTAACGGGATAATTGTCGGCAAGCATCATACTGAGAATACTCTTTTATAGGCGGCTTCATCAAAACCAATCAGCACTTGTTCACCGACGACTAAGACGGGGCGTTTGATCAGTGTCGGTTGCGTCAGCATAAGTTGAATGGCTTTGGTTTGATCGATATCGGTTTTATCTGCGTCACTGAGCGCACGAAAGCTCGTGCTGCGCTTATTGAATACGGTTTCCCAGCCTGAGGTGTTACACCAGAATTCGAGGTCTTCTTGACGTAGGCCGTCATCTCTAAAATCATGGAAATGAACTGGAAGTTGATGATTTTCAATCCATTTACGTGCTTTACGCACTGTATCGCAATTCTTAATACCGTAGAGGGTCAAAATGATGCTCCAGTGTGGATGGACGCTTGGCTTGCAAGCATTGATTTTGCTGGCATTGTGGCATTGTGCGTCGCATGTCACAAGTGGGATGTGTTGCCGATATCTGGTGATTAATAAAACGTTAATTTTCTAGAGATAATAATCGCTGGTGACTTGCTTTGGTTTAACTTTTTAACACTTGTCTAACTTAAGTGCCTTGTATATATTGTTTTTTCATTAAAATCAGTTTGATTTAAGCATTGAAGTCAATGCGCTTTTAAAGGATTAAGATGCACAGCGATGTTTCATTGCAGCGATTTAAGCAATTTCCGCGCTTGATGTGGATATTTTTGTTTGGGTCTTTTATCACCCGTGGCAGTTATTACATGGTGTGGCCATTCTTAGCCGTTATTTTATATGAGAAATTTGCGCTAAGTGCCACTGAGGTCGGCATGGTCTTGTCCAGCGCCGCGATTATTTCGGTATTTACGAGCTTTGTTGGTAGCTCATTGTCCGACAGAATCGGTCGTCATAAGCTGATGTACCTGACGGGCATTCTCTATATCATCTCGTTTTCGTTATTGGCTGAAGCCAATTCTGTCGAGGGGTATGTGGTCGTGATGACCCTGTGCTCTATGGCCACTTCACTGTGGCGACCGCTGACATCCGCCGCTATTGGCGACATTATTGCCGATCCTAAGACACGCGAATTGGCGATGCAGTCGCTGTATTTTATCGTCAACGTTGGCTGCGCCGTTGGCCCTATGCTGGGGGTATGGCTTGGTCTTACGGGCAAGCAATCCAGTTTCTACCTTACTGCAGTGGCCTTTGCCGTATTGTTGGCCTTGTTATATTGGGGATTTAACCACCAAACCCGTCAGGAACCTGCTATGGCGACTGGCGCCTCATCGAGTGACAATTTAAGTGGCGATACGAGTGGCAGTGAAAGTGACTTTGTAAATGACATGACAAGTGATGGTGTTAATCGTGGTGTGAATGGCTTATCGACTGATGCAGAGGCGAGCACGAAAAAAGCGGCAGTCGTGAGCCGTAAGCAAATTATCGCCATTCTATTGCAAGATAAACTGCTGCAATGTTTAATTTTTGCCAATATTTTGTGTATGTTCATTTATGCCCAAATGGACAGTTCGTTGATCCAATATCTTACTCGCGCAGGTGCGCCTGATTTGCTGACGTTAATTTCTGGCATGATTTTCACCAATGCTATGGTGATTATCTCCACCCAATTTTTGCTATTGAAACTCATGGCCCGTTTTCCGCTCGTCAAACGGATTCAAATCGGATTGCTATTACTGATCGGCTCACAAATCTGGCTGGCATTTAATCCGCTGGATCTATTTTGGGGCTGGATTGGTGCGATTGTGGTGATGAGCGTCGCCGAGACTATTTTGTTCCCCACTATGAATGTGCATATCGACCGCTTAGCCCCTGATCATCTTCGCGGCGCCTACTTTGGGGCTGCTTCATTCTATGACTTAGGATTTGCGCTCGCGCCCCTTGGAGGTGGCATCATATTGGATCATTTTGGCGGTCAGTGGCTGTTTTTGACAGGCGCTTTACTCTCGGTATTGGTGATTTATCTGTACAGTATTTTAGATAAATTGCCGCGCCCCGATTTTGCCATGTTCAAAGTAGATTAGTTTACTAGAGTCCTGTAGCCGTTATTCGCTGGGAACGTGATGCTTAGCGTGAGAATGGTCGAAATAGATTCTCTCAAGCCTGTGTATCGGTGCAGGTTGGCGAATTCAAATACCGTGTATAGGCTTGGTTTTCAAAACTTAAAAGGCTGGCTCATGATGGTGAGTCAGCCTTTTATTATTCAGAAAACAATCGATAAACGATTTATTCGAAATGGTTAAATTAGAGCTGTACCGTAAAGATCACGTCTTTGCCTGCGGTGACACTGCCTTGGGCTTTGTCGAGGTATTTGACATCTTCCATGTTCGCCAGCACGACAGGAGTGAGTAGGCTGTCGACTTGGTCTTTTAGGTAATCAATATCGAATGACAGGATCGGATCGCCGACTTTCACTTCTTGACCTTCCTGGGCTAAACGTTTAAACCCTTTACCTCTCAGCTCGACTGTACCTACACCAAAGTGAACAAATAGCTCTAAACCTTGGGGAGACTCAATACTGAATGCATGATTTGTCTCAAAAATTTTACCTATGGTGCCGTCGATAGGCGCCAGAATTAATTCGCCTTTGGGAGCGATAGCGATGCCATCACCGACAATCTTTTCAGCAAAAACCACGTCGGGGACTTTTTCAATGGCGACGATATCGCCGGAAACGGGGGCATATACCATGATACCGCCAGCTAATTGAGTCTGGCCCGATACCAAGCGCCTTATTCGGCTTAAAAATCCCATAATCTAGAGCCTCTTTTGCTTGTTTTTGTCATTGTTTTTGTTCTGTAATGCAGCATAACGAATAAATGTCTCTATTTATAGCTTGTTATACACTGCTGTAAGCTTGCAATTCTATCTTGTTGTAATGCTGTGTGAGCTAATGCCGAAAATTGTGTGATGCTGCCTTGGCAAATAGCTGCTTTCACTTCTAAGAGTGAGCTTAAGTTAACACTGAGTTCGTCCAACCCCATGCCGATTAACAGTGGCGCAATTTGCGGTGAACTGGCGAGTTCACCGCACAGAGAAACTTTAACATTAGCGGCCTTAGCTTGGGTTATTGTCATGTTAATTAAGGCTAAAATGGCAGGCGAAAGGGACGGATAGTCACGGGTAAGCTGCGGGTTTGTCCTATCGGCGGCCATTGCATATTGGGTCAAATCGTTGGTACCAATGCTGACAAAATCGAGTCTTGGCAGCATAGCGTTGAGGTTGAATACCGCAGCAGGTGTTTCGACAACGATACCGTAGCTAAGTTCGCCATAGCCTTTCTCTTCTTCTTCCAAGGCATCTTGGCACTGGGCAATGAGTGCAAACACCTCGTCCAATTCTTCGACTTGATTGACCATAGGGAACATCAAACGGATCGGGCCATGGTTAGCGGCACGCAGAATGGCCCTCAATTGGGTTTTAAATAATTCTGGGTGCGCCAAGGTGTAGCGAATGCCGCGAAGACCCAAGGCGGGATTATCTTCAATTTCTTGGCATAAACAGGGTAGTTCTTTGTCTGCACCTATATCTAAGGTACGGATGGTAAAGGTTTTACCGCCTAGGGCGTGCAATGCATCGCAATATAAGCTGTATTGGGCTTTTTCATCGGGCAGGGTTGCGACGTTCATCAACATAAATTCGGTGCGAAACAAACCTATTCCATCGGCGCCGACATCGCTGACATGGGTGATGTCGTTGAGATTACCCACGTTTGCCATGAGTCCCACTGTATGACCGTCTTGGGTTTGCGCTGGGACATCCTTGTAAGTTTGAAGTGCTGCGCGCCTTGCTTGTTCATGGTGAAAGGTGACTGTGAGTCTTGCCTGTTGGTCTGGATTGGGATTGACACAAAGTTCACCCGCGAGTGCATCGAGCACTAAGGGCGTGCCGTTGGGAATAGAGTCTGCGTCGAACTGACAACTTAACATGGCTGGAATGCCAGCTGCTCTGGCTAAAATGGCCGTATGGCTCGTTAAACCGCCCGTTTTCAGTACAATACCGCAAAGGTTTTCCCGCGGCAGTAAGGCAAATTCGGCGGGGGTCAAATCCTGCGCTAATAAGATAGTGGGTCTATCGAGTTTTTCGAGTCCTTGAGCTAAATGGCCGTTTATCGCCGCGACGACTCTTTGGCCTAAACAGCGCACATCTTGGGCTCTATTGGCTAAATAGGGATCATCTAAGGATTGTAATTCATTGGCCTGATGGGCAAAAATACGTTCAACCGCCACACTTGCCGACAATTGTAAGGTGCGAATAGCATCGTTCACTTGCTCGATTAATTCATCGTCTTCTAATAACAATAAGTCGGCTTCGATCAACTGATAATTTTCGGAGTCACTATCGAGTGCAGCTTGGCTGTGGGTCAGTTGTGCCTGTAGTTCTTGCAAGGCTTTGGCAAATTTACCCTGTTGTTGAGGGATTTTAGACAGGGGAATAGGGCGATAATCGAGGTGGTGTTCGGTGTGGAGTAGGTGAAGTGCCTGTCCAAAGGCAATTCCCGATGACACTATAATCCCCGTTATTGACATATCCCTTCCTAAATTAACCACTGAACTGAGTGTCCGTTAGCGATAGCGAGTCTAGTTGAGTGACGCTAAGCTTGTAAAGCGTTTGTATGTAAAGCATTGGCATGTCAAGACGGTCGAGACGAGTTTTTTGCGTGTCGGTTAAACCTGCAGATAAATGCACTTTAGCGTAAGAAAAGGCCTAGCTTAGGGTAATGAGCAGCTCAGAGACTTTCTCAACCGCGGCCTGTGCCTGTTCACCTTCAGCAAACACTCTTACCGTGACGCCAGAATATAAGCCTAAGGTTTGTAGTTTAAACAGACTCTTAGCACTGGCTTGCTTACCATTACATTCGACCATGACATCACAGTCAAAGGTTTTGGCTTCTTTAACCAGTAAGGCTGCTGGACGGGTGTGAATGCCATGTTTGGCGGTAATGGTGACTGTTTTTTCGTACATAGTAGATGAGCTCATATTTAAAGGGGTATTACACTTCGTCTTTCGATTCTATGATGTGATAGCCCTGTTTTTTCAAGGCGGCGATGGCACTTTTGAGGCGATTATTTTTTACTAAAATATAATCGGTATCAAAGGTCGAAATCGCAAAAATACTGATTTGTTCGTCCGCTAAGGTGCCAGACACTTTAGATAAAATGCCTGTCATCGAAAATCCCAGTGGCCCGAGTACTTCAAAGCAACACCAGCCCGGTTCTTGCTCTAGGCTGTCGAGTTCCATTTCACTGGAAACGACTAAAGATAAACCTTCTTGGGTCTTACCAATGAAATACATGTCCTGTGCAAAAACCTCACTGGGCAATACGGCATTCGGGCTAAAGCTATGAATTGTGTACTGTTCAGGGTGAACGGCTAAGGTCATTCGCATGGCAGTGTCTCGGTTGGATTTTTAAGGCTAAAGCATACCGCATATCAAACGTTAGCGTGACAGAGAATTTGTGGTTAATGGGATTTTGTCGTTGAAATTCATTATTGGTGAGATAGCGGTTAACAAGCGTTACCAGAAGGTTTACCCAAAGAAAAGGGCGCCCTATGGCGCCCCAATCGACAAGTCATGCCGTTCTCATACACTTTAGTTAGATTTTAAACTGGCCTAAGGTGCGGGACATGTCTTGGCTAATGTCTTGCAGTGACTGAGCTGCATGGCTATTACTTTCGTTAGCTTTTACTGAGACTTCGGTTAATTCCGAAATATTACAAATATTTCGATTAATTTCTTCGGTCACCAGTGATTGCTCTTCAGTGGCGCTGGCTAATTGTGTGTTCATGTCACTGATATGGGCAATCAATTGCAGAATCGCCGCCATGGCTTTACCCGCTTCGTGGGCTTGGGCCTGCAGCTCATCGGATTGTAGTTGAGTTTGATTGTTGCTCTTCATCACTGAGCCAACACCGGATTGGATCTCGCTAATGATTTTTTGGATCTCATTGGTCGAGTCTTGGGTGCGAGTAGCAAGGGCGCGGACTTCATCGGCGACTACGGCAAAACCACGGCCGTGGGTCCCAGCTCGAGCAGCTTCAATGGCTGCATTGAGGGCGAGCAAGTTGGTCTGCTCGGCAATGCTGCGGATCACATCGAGAATGCTACCGATTTGCTGTGAGGCGACGCCCAGCTTTTGGGTGATGACTTCAGAGGCTTTTAATTCTGCCACCAGTTTTTCTGTGTTGCTGACTGTGTTGTCGATCACGACTTGGCTTTGCTGCGCTTGTTCTTTTACGCTGTTCGCCGCATCGGCCGCTTGCTGGGTGTTGCTCGCCATTTCATGGGTGGTCGACAGCATTTGATTGACGGCTGTGGCGACGCTGCCTGTTTCTCTGTGGATATGTTCAGCACTCTGATTGGACTCTTCAACTGCAATCAAAAGTTGTTTTGCATCTTTATCTAATGCTTGGCCTAAAGGTTGTAAATGGCCGACCATGTCGCCAATTTTTTGGGCGAACATGTTGAAGGCGCGGGCGAGATGGGCAATCTCATCTTTACCTTGAGCATTAATGCGCTGACTTAAGTCGCCTTCGCCTTGGGCAATATCTTCAAGGGCATCAATAGCATCATTTAATGGTGAGGTGATGGAATGGTTAAGCACAAGGAAGAAGGCAAAAATCGGCACTGAAATCAAAAACATGATAATCAGATAGTCGATAATGACTGACTTTAAGCTCGCTTTGACATCGCTAAGATAAGCGCCTGTTATGACTGTCCAACCCCATTGTGGGTAGTAACGGGCTTCAGCAAGCTTGTCTTCTATCGCGCGGGTCATAGGATCGGCGATAGGGTATTCGAGGGTCGTTTTCGATTTAGCACGCGCTAATGGCAGCATAGTGGCTAAGGGATTTGTGCCATTAGGTAACTTGAAGGTTAATGCTGAGGTGCCAATAAGATTTGCGCTATCCCCGTGGGCGAGGATTTGATTATTATCATCAATAACAATGAAGTAGCCGGAACCTGAATAGCGAGTTTGATTGATTAAATCCGCGGCGATTTGTTTAGCTTCTGCTTCGCTAAACTTACCTTTGAGCGCATCCTGACGGTGCACATCTATCACGCTTAACATGCTGGCGAGCTGACCATCTATCTGCAACCATTTCTGCTCAATTAAATTGCTGTACTGCTCTTTAATTGAAAAACTGGCAAAACACACAGTCCCTATCGCGGCCATAAGGAGCATCATCATTAAGCGTTGCAAAATGGTAAACCGGCGCAAAAACGTGATCATTTGGATTCCTTAAGGACTTATTATTGTGCATCAATATACCTGCGAATCAATCTCAATTGAATCGTCTGTGACATAAATTCAGCTAAAGCCGTTAAAAAATATGAGTTTCTTTGATCTAAAGCAGGGAATAGTGATAGGGAACTTTAATCTGTTGCATTATGGGGCATGTTCTTATTAAGTTAGGCCGTTTTATAAGTCGTTTCATGTTGCAGGTTTTATCTGATCTATTAAATATCAATAATTTAGCATTATGTTAACTTTACCATCTTGCTAAATTAGGCTAATCAATTGTTTTAATTTTGATTTTTTACGCTTTTACGCGCAAGATTAATTCATTATTCAGTTTGAGAATCGATTATGACCACAAATACTATCGTAACGTCGGATGATATTTTACTGAAGTTATGCCACTCAGTCGCCCACGTCCTTTCTAGCACCAGTGCCAGCAATGTTACCCATGCGGGTATGGTACAAAGTATTGCGCGTACTCGTCTTAAACCTGATCTCGGTTGTTTCTCGATTTTCGACGGTGGTTTTTCAGGGCTAGTGGTGATCAACTTTTCAGCTTCGGCGGCGATTGAAATCTACCGTCGCTACATGCTGAACATGGGCATGCCTGAGTCTGAGCTCGCGTTTTCGCATACGTCAGATGAAGTGAGTAATGTGATGGGCGAACTGATGAACCAAATTCTAGGGGATTTTATTAATAAAATTTCTAAAGAATTGCAAACGTCAATCAGCCAAAGCCAGCCAAAAATGTTGACGATTAATAAAGAGTTAACCATATCAATCGACGCTAACTTAGACGATGCGGTTGCCCGTAGAGTGTCGTTTAGGACTGAAAATAACCATATTTTTTACCTCGAGTTTGCCATGGACAAAACCGAATTCATTCGCTTAGATGAATTTGTCTACGATGAAGAATTCGATCCCGATAGTCTGTTAGAGCAGCACAGTTCGATTGGGGGAAATAACGACTCAAATTCGAATGTTTCGCCTTGGGTTAAGATGGCCGATAAACCCGCTATTGCGACTCGTGCCATTGATAATGAAGCCGATGATTTGCTCGATCAGCTCGGCATTTAAGCAGAGTCTCTAATGTAAGACGGATGTTAATGCATTCGTCTATACAAGTGGGTGGAACTGTTTTAGTATCGACGCAAAATAATAACTAAGGTTAAATCCTCTTTATGGCATCGAAAGCGACCTCGATTGATATTGCTTATCGTGCTGGCGTATCCCAGTCAACGGTTTCCCGTGCCCTTAGAAACAGCCCGTTAGTCAATTTAGAAACTCGCCAACGTATTCAAACCATTGCCAAGGAGCTGAATTATAAGGTCGATAAAAATGCCAGCAATCTTCGTACCCAAAATAGCCATACCTTAGCGCTGTTATTGTGTGAAGACCCCACCAACGATGACTCGTTAATCAATCCTTTTTTCCTGTCTATGCTTGGCTCCATTACTCGAGCAACGGCGCAGCAAGGTTATGATTTATTGGTTTCTTTTCAGCAATTGTCCAGCGACTGGCACGCCGATTATGAAGACAGTAATAAAGCTGACGGCATTATTCTGCTCGGTTACGGTGACTACATGGACTACGAGCAAAAGCTGGAGCGATTGCTCGCGCAGAATACTCATTTTGTGATCTGGGGTGCTGAGCATAACAATAAGTCAGTGCTATCGATTGGTTGTGATAATCATCAAGGCGGCTTGATTGCAACAGAGCACTTGATTTCCCTTGGTCGTAAAGCTTTTGCCTTTTTAGGCGATGCCTCAAGCCACAGCCCTGAGTTTAGGGACAGATATTTAGGCCATGTGAAGGCGCTGCAAATGGCGAATATTGCTGTCGATCGCACTAAGCAAGTGTCGGCAATTAGCACTGAAAGTGCTGGTTACGATGCGGCTATGGCATTGATGGCCAAAGGCGCACAGTTTGATGCTATTTTTGCTGCTAGCGATCTGATTGCCATTGGCGCGATTCGTGCGCTGAAAGAGAAGGGTATTTCAGTCCCAGAACAAGTTGCAGTGGTGGGATATGATGATATTCCTGTGGCGAGTTTTGCCAATCCGCCATTAACGACCATTAAGCAGAATACCCAATTAGCTGGTGAAATTTTAGTCAGCAGTGTACTCAAACTTATCCGCGGACAAGAGGTGAGTGCGCAGCTTATTCCGACGACCTTAGTGGTTCGTAGCTCCTGCGGAATAGATAGCACGCCGCTTAAGCCGTTATAGATGGCCGTTATTGCTAGGACTTAATAGCAGCTTGCTGCTATTGGTTGGCAACTCGTTAAGCACTTAATTTACTTATTGAAACATCGCCGATAATCCTTGGATTTATCGGCTTTTTGCTTTTTGAGATCACTTAACCGCATATTGACGTAAAAACTTCGGCACATCTGCTTTGGCTTTCTTGGCGATTTTTTGCAGTAACTCGAAGGTGGGAGCATTGAGACCAAACTCTTGCTGAAGGTCTGCCAGCATTGCCAGCCACAAATGGCCAGTCATTTCAGCATCGGCTAAGGCGCGGTGAAAGGTGCCATCGCTTGGTAACTGTTTATAGCGCACTAAAGTACCTAACTGATGATTCGGTGCCGCTTGATATAAACGTCTTGCCACTAGCAAGGAGCAACCAAATTGCCCTCGATAGCGATGGCGAATTTGGGCAAATTCCGCGTCTAAAAAGCGCTGATCAAATGCCGCATTGTGGGCGACTAAGTTATGATCGACGATAAAGTCGGCAAAACGCGCCATCACTTCATTGCAGGGCGCTGCATCCCTGAGCATTTGATTGCTGATCCCTGTGTAGTCCTCAATAAAACGACTTATTCTAAATCCTGGGTTCATCAACTCTGAAAATCTTTGGGTGATCACGCCGTTTTCAATCAGCACAGCTCCGATTTCAATCGCGCGGTCCCCTTGATTAGGCGATAGCCCTGTGGTTTCAAAGTCGAGCACGACCAAAGTGTTAGCTGCAGATGTAGGCATAGATCTTATGTGGACTCTATAAATGATGTGTCAGCATTGCCGTCTTTGACAGTGCAACGCTTTTAGATAAGCCGATTGTAATTCAATACGTTAGTAAATTCACTATCACATTGACGCTGATAAAAGACTTAATGCTTTGTTGATCCGGTCGAGCTTTCTTGGTTTCGCTTCCTGTTAGCATTTACCTCTATGAATAACAGTTTGGTTTGTGAGCGACCCATGCAACTCGATATTAATGGCTTAACACCCGCGCAATTTTTAGCAGAATATTGGCAGAAAAAACCTTTGGTTATCCGCCAAGGATTCAAACACTTTCAAGATTTAATCTCGCCCGAAGAGTTAGCTGGGTTAGCCATGGATGAGCTGGTGGAATCTCGGCGAGTGTACCAACAGGCAGGGCAATGGCAGGCAGAATTTGGCCCTTTTGATTCCTATGATCATCTCGGTGAACGGGATTGGACTTTGATCGTGCAAGCCTTGAACAACTGGGTGCCCAATGCAGAAGCCCTGATCCAATGTTTTGATTTTATTCCGCGCTGGCGTTTAGATGATGTGATGGTGAGTTTTGCCACTCCTGGCGGTGGCGTGGGGCCGCATATCGATCTGTATGATGTGTTTATTTGCCAAGGTTCGGGACGTCGCCGCTGGCGCGTAGGCGATCTGGGGCCGCACAAAGAGTTTGCCGCCCATCCCGCTTTGCTGCACACAGAAGCTTTTGAACCGATTATCGATACTGAGTTATTGCCCGGCGACATCCTTTATATTCCCCCAGGATTCCCCCATGACGGTATAACCTTAGAACAGTCTTTAAGTTTTTCAGTAGGTTATCGCACAGCTTCCGCCAAAGATATGGTAAGTGCTTTGGCCGATCATCTGTCTGAGCAAGATTTAGGCGCACAGCAGATTGAAGATCCAGACCGCGAGCTGACAACGCGCAGTGGTTGTGTTGATAATCGCGATTTAGCGCGGTTACGCACGCAACTGACTAATATGTTAACCGATGAACTGGTGAGCGAGTTTTCGGGCCGCTATTTAACTCAATCTAAATGCGCCCTCGATTTACCCGATGAGCCGTTGGACATCACGCAAGACGAAGTGCTCGCATGGCTCGATGAGCAGCCGCTTATTCGCCTCGGCGGACTGCGTTGTTTGTATTTTGATATCAATGTGGGACAAGGCGTTGTCTATATTAATGGTGATAAGTATCAGCTTTCAGCCGAATTGGCCGCGGTGATCCCACTACTATGTGATAGTAATCAGTTAGATAAAGCCGCCTTAGCCCCCTGGTTAGCCGATGCCGATTTGCTTAAGCAGCTGACTGAGTGGGTGAACCTCGGTTACTGGTACTTTGAAGACCTGAGTGATGAAGAGTGTTAAGGCTGAGATAATAGGCAAAGCATGATGGATGTTGATACCATTTTAGCGCTAACGCCGATGGATTTTAGTGTTAAGTCGGTTTTGCAATCGTTGGATTATAGTGTTGGATGCATTCTAGTGTTAGTTGAGATTTAAAATAGAATAATGTTGAAAGCCGCATCTATGTTTAGGGCAAGCTCATGCTTGCCCTTGCTTATCTTTTTAAGATCGCGAAGACTTGCAAGTCTGCTTTAATGCTTTAGTCATATCTCTACTGCGTTCATTGTCTTATCATTTTCAATGTTAAACATTGGTTTTTAAAATTATTTTACCAAGCGAGATGAGTTTTGCTGGCACAGTCTTAGTGAGATGGGTTTAGGCTGATAAGCCTATTCTGATTAATGTCGTCAGGAGTGGAGTGAGCTTAACTGAATAACCAATGCTTAGAGTATTAATGCGATTCGCAGATGGTCATTTAGCCACTGGATCTGCTGATTATGTCACTATGGGCAATTGTGCCCATTGGGTGGTGTAACGAGGGGAGAGCTGTTCACGTTTTATCCCCCAAGTTGGGTCAATACCTTGTCCTGCAAACCAAATTTTTCCGTGGCCGCTGTGGTTTACTTTATCGAGTAACTGCATCAGCTCCTTGCTTTTAGGCCTAGGCGTGACGTCATCGAATAATCCGAGCTGAAACACGCCTGCACCAAAAAAATCCCCTAAAATGACACCAGCCTTTGCATAGGCATGACCTTCACGCCAAATGCGTTGCAGTAGGCTTTGGCCAAGGGTGACAAAATCCCGCGTATCATTGCTGGGGCGAACTAAACTGCCCGACAGCGATTTGCTGTACTGGGGAGTCACACCACTAAAAGGACTAGTACGCACAAATACCGACATCGCTTTAGCGTACTGGCGCTCGGAGCGCAGTTTTTCACAGGCCCTAAAAGTGTATTCATTGATTGCCTGTTGCATCGCTTCCAGGTTATCAATACGACTACCAAAGGAGCGGGAGCTGATAATTTGTTGCTTAGTGACGGCGATCTCTTGTATGTCATCACAGGCAATGCCGTTAAGCTCGCGTACCGTGCGCTCAACGGTGACCGAAAAGGTATCGCGGATAAGTTTGGGATGCGCATCCGCCAATTGCAGCGTGTTATTTATGCCCATGATGTTCAAGCGTTTCGTAAGCCTACGGCCTATTCCCCAGACTTCCTCGACAGGGATAAGCGCCATGAGTCGTCGTTGGCGTTCTCGGTCGCGCAAATCAACCACGCCCCGGGTTGCTGGATAACGCTTAGCAGCATAGTTTGCCAGTTTGGCGAGGGTCTTTGTCGGCCCAATGCCAACGCAAACACTGATCCCTGTCCATTGCGGTATTCGCTGATAAATATCTAATGCAAGCTGATGAATATCGGTGCATTTATCGATGCGTGATAGATCTAAAAACGCTTCATCAATACTATACACTTCTACTTTAGGCACCATTTGCTCTAAGGTGGTCATCACTCTGTTTGGCATGTCGGCATAGAGTTCATACAGTTGGCTAATAATTCCTGCTAAAAATAGACGAGTAAGTGATCATCCTTTCTGCTACATAGGTTGCTGGCGTCTAACACCTGAAAAATCACCAAGCTCAATTTGCTGTCTATTTTTTAG
>NZ_JAGTUL010000027.1:0-67767 GCF_018224605.1 Shewanella sp. M16
TTACTGATATACCCTTTATCAGCATAGAGTTTATTCATGTCACTGTGCACCATCTCATTCACCGGTTTTGTGTCATGTACATTCGCAGGGGTCACTTTGGCCGCCACGATTCCGCCTTGATGATTCACAATCAAATGCAGCTTAAAGCCATAGAACCAACCCATGGTGCCTTTACCTCTGCACGCAAGTCCAGCTAAGGTTTTATGGCGATGAATACGTAGGTTATGACACACTTTGATGCTGGTTGAATCTATAAATTCAATGCCAGTGGGGTCACTCTTGAGGCTGGCAAAGTAGCTGCAAAGCGGCACTAAAGCCTTGGACATCACCTCAAGAAAGCGGGTATAGCTGAGTAAATTAGGAAAAGCAGATTTGTAGAAATGAGCCAGATAGCCGATGTAGAAGTTCTTGAAATCACGGTGGTGGGACATCTGAAAAAGTAAGATGATGGTCATCACTTCGCTCATCATCATACGGCCAGCGCGTTGACGCTTGCGTGTGCCATCGGTTAACAGCGTTTTTTCCCATTCTGGAATGAAAACAGCGCAAAAATCATCGACATCGCAAAACACTTCCACTAATTTATGCATAGGCCCTCCGGTGTGATGGGGTTTCTCTTGGTCGAAAGATCCGATCACTTGGAGGGCTATTAGTTCAACATTTCTTATCCCGAGTTCAGGTTCTTTAAGTTTATTTCCTTAGCTATCGACGTCAACTGCTAAAAACATTTTTAGGCGGTACTGCCAGCATCAACGGTCAACACAGTCCCCGTTACCGCACTGGCTTGTTCGCTCAGCAAGTACAGTACCGCTGCGGCGGCGTCATCCGGTGTCGCTAAGCGACCGAGCGGGCTGCGTCGTTTGATACTTTCCAGCTTGTCACCCTGTAAGCTGCTGGTCATCTCGGTTTGCATATAACCCGGTGCCACACAGTTTACCGTAATCCTAGCTTTGCCGACTTCACGCGCGAGGGATTGAGTGAATCCTTCCAATGCGGCCTTACTGGCGGCGTAAACACTTAAACCATTGAAGCCTGTTCGGGCAATAATCGACGAAATATTGATGATACGCCCACTCTGGTTTAACAGCATAGGCCTAAGTAAGTACTTACTTAGCAAAATTGGGGCCTGAATATTCAAGTTAAGCAGGCTGTTTATTTCACTGTTGTGCATGGTTGCCAGCACACCGTCATAACCGACTGCGGCGTTATTAATCAAGGCATAAGGCCGACCATACTGCTTAACCATAGTGCTACAAAGCACAGGTATGGCATCGAGTTCAGATAAATCGACCGACATAAAGTGCAAATCAGCATTGTGCTGTAACTGTGCTAAGTCATCGCTCAGTGTTCTGGCCAACGCCAATACGCTGTAGTTGGCCTGCAGCAACTGACGACAAATAGCGAGGCCTAAGCCACGACTGGCACCGGTAACTATGACTAACTTACTCATATGGTTCTCTTGCCTCAGTTTGTCGGCTTAGCTTACCCGTGGCATTAGTGGCTAAACCGGTCACAAAGTTAAACCGTGTGGGAAATTGGTAGCGCTGTAAATATTGCTGACAGTGCAATAATAACTGCAACTGCAACGCGTTACGGTCAATATCCGCTACGGCGACGATATCTGTCACCACCAACTGCCCCAGCACGCTACTGGCTTTGGCATAGACTCTGGCCTGCAACACGCTTGGGTGTAGCAACAATACCTGTTCTACCTGCTCTGGATGCACTTTATTACCACCCACATTGATAACACCGCTGGCTCGACCGAGAAAAATGACTCTATCTTCTTCAATGCTCACCAGATCTTCGGTATCCAAATAACCGTCATGATCACCTTGTTCGGCCTGACTGGCCTGTGCAGCCTGTGGCGGCTTCAACCACAGATGTTGTTGGTTATCGACTTTAAGCGCGAGTCCACTATGGTGTTGACTTAACCAACTGCTCGGAAAACCAGCCCGTTTATCGGCCACAGCAAAACCGGCACCAGCCTCTGTAGAGGCATAGATATGCAGCAAGCGTGCCTTTGGGAATAAGCGGCTCAGGGTATTCAACAATGCCTGATCGGCAATTTCGCCCCCCAGCGTCACTTGTTGTAATACTAAGGTATTTAATTGCCCTGTCATCAATAACTGACGCCACAAGGAAGGTGTAGCCGAGATAGCATTGACCCGATGTTGCCGCATCATATTGATACGTTGCTGCGCATCACCACGGCTACAGTCACAACTACGGGCGCCGGATAACACACTCTGTAATAGCACTTGTAACCCAGCAAAACGGCTCGGCTGATAACATAGTGCCCAACGTGAGAGGCCACTTTGGGCAGAGGTTTTAACCGCTCGGCTTAAGCGGGTAAAACTGTGGCCTATCCATTTCGGTGTGCCTGTGGTGCCAGATGTTGCCAGATACCAACGAGTCGGCGCTGCTGACGCAATAGATCCTGCTAACATAGTGGAGGCCGATGTCACAGGTAACGGAGAGTTCAACGGCCAAGCTATGGTCGACTCTGGCAGAGTCAGACTGCTGTCAGGCATTAAATACAGCGCACGACACCAGCCATCTAAGGCCAGCAAGGCAACAACAAAGTGCCGCAGATCAACAAATGTCAACGCAACGGCCTGCTGTTGTAACGCCGGATATGCTTGCCTTAACGCTAATGCCTGATTGATCAGCTGCTTATAGCTGATATCGCTGTCACCGCTGATGGCGGTGGCCTGATAGTTCGCATCTTGCAGTCGTTGCAGTAGGTTCATCGCGGATTAGTTTCCGTTTGCCTGTGCTTGCTGGTAAATGCTAACAAACTCAGCAAAGGTGCGCGGATACACAGCGAGCTGCAGCTGACTAAAGGGATCAATACCGAGATCTTCCTCCAGTTGTGCCACTAACATGGCAAAACCCAGCGAGTCGAGCCCACTTTGCAGCAACACAGTCTCGTCGTTGATGTCATCAATCAGCTGACAATTGGCGATGAGTGCGACTTGTGCCAACGTTTGGCGGATAATTTGTTCCAGTTCCACGTTATAAACCTACTACTGATTAAATTGAATAAAATTAGCCGCCGCCGCGATTTGCTTTGGCAAGCTGGCTAATACTGCGGTGCGGTTGGTGTGCCATTGTGCTAAAGGATAATGAAACACTTTGACCTGATACGCCTGTTGCTCACGCAGCTGGCCTGGCAGATCCGCCAATTGTTGATATCCAAACAGCCGATGCATTTTAAGCACGCCTAGGTTAAAGGATAACACCTCGGCATAGAGGGTCTCTTGCCCGCTTTGCATGGCGGCATAATCCAGTGCGGCAATCTCCAGCAATAAACCGGATCCCGGCCAAACATTCGTCTCGCCCAGATAGCAGCCCCATTCCAGTACACTCGGGCTGCGCTGAGTAAAGTTCAACACACCTATCGGCCGTTTATCTTGATAAAACACAAAAAAACAACGGTTTAAATCCTCCTTTAGCCTATCAAACCAAGCTAAGTGCTCAGCCCAGCTAATGGGCGCGTCGTTGTGCATATTACGGCGGATTTCGTGTTGATTACGCCACTGCCACACAAGTTCAAGCTCAGCTTCGCTCAGCGGGCTAAAATGGCTAAGCGGATAATGTTTCAATGCCGACATAGTGCTATAAATACTCCCAACTCATAGCTGTGCCTTTCGCCGCCGCTTTTTTAATGGGTTTACCCAGTAACATAGGCAAATATTTTGGCTCAAGCCCATAACCAGGGCGTACCGAGCGCAGGTTAGCTTGGGTGAAAATATCACCCGCATGCATCTCTTCGGCAATATACAAGGAGCGGCGGTATTTACGCGATGCCTGCTCCTTGTCTGTACCACCATAGGTCACTTTTCCCAATGCCACCGCCGCACGTTTACATTCTTGCACCAATGCGCTGAATTCTGCCGGTTCAAGTGAAAACTCGGCATCGACACCGCCTTCGACTCGTGACAACACAAAGTGTTTTTCAATGACACTGGCACCCAGCACTACACTAGCAACGGCAACGCCGATACCAGCACTGTGGTCAGATAACCCCACTTGACAGCCAAAAAGCTGTGCTAAATGTGTGATAGTGGCGAGGTTAGCATCGACCGGATCGGCCGGATAATGACTAGTGCATTTTAATAAGATAAGCGCGTCGCAACCATTTTTACGCAGGACTTCTACCGATTCTGCGAGCTCAGTTTGCGTGGCCATACCCGTCGACATAATCACAGGTTTACCGGTTTTTGCCACTGCGGCCAACAGCGCATGATCGCTGTTTTCAAAGGAGGCGATTTTGTAACAGGGCACGTTAAGTTGTTCGAGAAAATCCACTGCGGCCTGATCAAACGGTGTGCTAAAGGCCAGCATGCCGTGCTGCTGCGCTCGCTCAAAGATAGGCTGATGCCAGTCCCAGGGCGTCATTGCCTGCTGATACAGTTGATACAGTGATTGGCCCTGCCATAGGTTGCCAACATCCTGGATCACAAATTCGCCATGCTGGATATCCAATGTCATGCTATCGGCAGTATAGGTTTGTACCTTAATCGCATCAGCGCCGCACTTAGCGGCCGCATCCACCATAGCCAACGCCTTATCCAGCGACTGGTCATGGTTACCCGACAGCTCGGCGATAATAAATGGGGCTTCACCCGGTCCGATGGCGCGCTGGCCCAGTTTAATTGTTGCCATTTAACCCTCTATTATTGCCAAAATATGTTGTACCACCAGTGGGGTGCCCGCATCCGTCTCGACGATACTGGCGGCCGTCTGGCCAATTTCATCTAACAGTACAGGTTGAGACAGGTAAGTGCATAGTTGTTCAGCCAAAAACTCGGCTGACATAACCTCAGCCTGACCCAAGCAGACACAAGCGCCGAGCTGGTCCAGATATGCCGTTGTCGCCCGTTGATTTTCGGCAACGGTCACCACCAGCCCCGGCAAGCCACAAATACACCGCTCCCAATGGCTAGCACCACCCGCACCGAGCATGAGTTGCGCTCGGTGCATCAGCGTTGCCATATAGTGACACTGCACATGCAGCCTGACATTGGGCAGGCACGCCACTTGTTGTTCAAGTTCAGCGCGCCACGGATTATTGGCTCCGATGACGATATCGGCCGTAATTGGCTTTAACTGCAATTCTTGTAGTGCTCGAATGGCCAGAGCCGTTAAATTTTGCGCATCACTGCCACCAAATCCAATCAGGATATGCCCAGACTCACGGTTATTTTCCGCCTGATAAAATTCTCGGCGTAGAAGCGCGAAGTGCGGCCCCAACAGTTTCATACTATGGGGTGGTACCAGCGCCATATAACGCTGTTCTAGCTGCGGCAGTAGATTTTGATCTAACAAAATATCACAGTCATGCACTCGGTCAGCCAAGTCGTCTATGACCATGATATGCTGACAACGCTGCCGCAGCGCCGAGCAATACCTCCGTGCCAACGCATAATGATCGACAATCAGTAGCTGATATGACTGAGTAAGCAGCGCCAGTGTCAAGGCCGCATCTTCAATTTCATCCGCCACCGGGCCTGCCAAGGTAAATAGATGAAAACCCTGTTGGCGGATCAGATCGTTTAAATCCCCATCGGTGTGACAACTGACAAAATGGCACTCAGCACCTTGTGCTGTGAGCGCCTGTGCCAGTGTCAGACAACGCATAACATGGCCTGAGCCAATCTGAATAGATGCATCGACACGAAACAGGATAGTCACTTTATGACTGACTCCTGTTGCAATATTTTGTACAAGAGTTCAGCCCTTTGCCAGTCATCCATAGTATCTATGTCCTGCACCAGATGATCGGGTAATACTAACATCTGACTATGGGCCGCAAATACCGGTGCCGATTTCAGCCAAGCATCGGCTCTACCAAAGTAAAACTGCCCAGCGTCATGGTAGGCTGGAGTCAAATCTTGGGATCTTTTGCCTATACTGCTGGGATCGAAAGCGGCAACGCCCTGCTCGGTTTTTATCAGAGCTCGCTGAATAGGAAAAGAGAAACGAGCGGCAGAGAAAACATAATTTAACGATGCCTCTGCCTGCAATAGTTGCCAAGCTTGCATCAATAACTCAGCACTGAGCAGCGGCGTGGTCGCGTAGATACAGCAACAATACTCAAGGGTAACGCCTTGTTGTTGTAATTGCTGCAACTCATAACGCACCACGGCACTGGTGCCAGTATGATCATCGGCCAACGCAGCCGGACGTAGTGCAAGCACCTCTGCCCCATATTCGCGTGCAATAGCGGCAATCTCTGTATCGTCGGTTGAGACGAGTACCCGATCGAAGCAGCCACTTTTAAGCGCCATCTGAATGGGATATGCCAGCATAGGCTGGCCACAAAAGAGTTTGCTATTTTTTTGAGGTATCCGCTTACTGCCACCCCGTGCGGGAATTATAGCGACTCTCATCACAGACAAGCCTTTAAGGTCGCGCAAATATAAGTCACTTGCTCAGGGGATAAATTGGGATATAGAGGCAAGGTTAATATTGATTGATAGAAATATTCTGCGTGCGGAAATTGTCCCTGACTAAATCCAAGTTTTTGATAATACGGCTGTAAATGGACAGGAAAATAATGCACATGCACTTGGATACCTTGACTGCGCATCGCATCGAATACCGCTCTTCGCTTATTAGGTTGCATTAAGCGAATAATAAATAAGTGTCGGGCACTTAAGCTCTGTTCCAGTGGTTCTACAATTTCGAGTGGAAAATCGGCAAGTTGGCTACGATATAGGCCAGCCAACGTATTACGTTTGCAGACAAACTCATCAAGTCGAGGTACTTGAGAGACCCCCAGCGCCGCTTGCAAATCTGTCATGCGATAATTAAATCCCAGTGCATGTTGCTCATAATACCAATCACCCTCATCGGCATTAATCAGTTGTGCGGCATTCTTAGTGATCCCATGACTGCGCAATAACATCAACTTTTCAGCCAACCTTGGGTCTTGAGTGGTAGCAACACCACCTTCAGCCGTCGTAATAATCTTGACCGGATGAAAACTGAACACTGTAATGTCGGAATATTTGCAAGCACCAATCTGTGCCCCATGATACTGCCCGCCGATAGCGTGGGACGCATCTTCAATCACACTGACTCGATACTGTTTTGCAAGCTCACTAATGGCCTGCATATCACAACTGTGGCCCGCTAAGTGAACGGGAATCACCACTTTTGGCAAGCGCCCAAGTTGGGCAGCACGCTCAAGCTTAGCCTTAAAAGCTTTGGGGCATAAATTGCCAGCAGTGGGCTCAACATCGACAAAATCGATATCAGCACCACAGTAAAGCGCGCAGTTAGCAGAGGCGACAAAGGTAATAGGTGAAGTCCACACTAAATCACCGGGATTTACCCCCAATGCCAGGCAGGCGATATGCAATGCCGAAGTGGCACTATTGACCGCCACCGCAAACTTAGCCCCCACCTTTCTCGCAATCGCCTGTTCAAACTCAGGCACTTTAGGGCCTTGCGTTAAATAATCAGACGCTAATACCGCGACAACAGCATCGATATCGGCTTGGCTAATGTCTTGTTTGCCATAGGGGATCATGCCAGTGTATCCATCTTAAGGATCTCAGCGACTGTGAGGAAGTGAGGATTATTACCCGAGTGATACTCAAATCCACCAGGCACCAATTTGCCATGCTCGCCTAAGAGATTTTGGGTGTAATCGTTATCACGGCTAAAGAACTTAATACTCGGTGTGATAACAAAATGATCATCAAATTCAACAGTATGATGAGAGTCATCGCTAGGACACATGATCTCATGCATTTTCTCGCCGGGACGGATCCCTACAATCTCTTGCTTCAGCCCTGGACCATAAGCTTTTGCAATATCGGTAATGCGTATCGAAGGGATTTTCGGCACAAAAATCTCACCGCCCTGCATACGCGAAAAGTTTTTTAGTACAAAATCAACACCTTCTTGGAGCGTGATCCAAAAACGCGTCATATCGGGGTGAGTAATAGGTAACGATGTAGCGCCACTGGCTATTTGCTGTTTAAAAAAGGGCACGACAGAGCCACGGGATCCCACTACATTGCCGTAACGAACCGCTGAAAATCGCGTTTGACCATCGCCGACAACATTGTTAGCGGCGACAAAAAGTTTATCCGACACAAGCTTAGTGGCCCCATACAAATTTATCGGGCTAGCCGCTTTGTCGGTAGACAAGGCAATGACTTTTTTAACGTTATTACTGATAGCCGCGCGGATCACATTTTCAGCACCATGAATATTCGTTTTAATACATTCCATAGGGTTGTATTCGGCGGCGGGAACTTGTTTCAATGCTGCGGCGTGGATCACATAATCGACATCTTTAAAGGCTTGTTGTAGGCGCTCGCCATCTCGGACATCACCGATAAAATATCGCATACAAGATGCATTATAGATCTGCTGCATCTCATACTGTTTCAGTTCATCCCGAGAAAAAATGATCAAACGTTTAGGCTTATAGATCTCTAACAGAGTCTTGGTATACTTTTGACCGAATGAGCCAGTGCCACCCGTAATCAATATTGTTTTATTATTGAACATAATTTCTCCAATGACTCGTTTAAACTGTTACACCTAACCGTTCATAACGCAAATCTGTATAGTGATCACTGAGATCCACGATAGAAAAGTTACCCTTATGGATATTGATACAGGCAAGAATAACGCCAGCTCTCTTACAGGTACAAAAACCTCTAGAGGCCATGTCTGTATCATAGTAGGTAACCGCAATAATATACATAAATTTATAGACATAGCATCCCGAACGCTAAGATTTTAGACACTATGTGATGGTTATTGTGATAGAGACACATACTACTGCGGCATAGAAATTGCTTTTTTTACGTCACAATGACAGGCCTATGTCACTTTCTTCGTTGAAAACTGGCAATTTATTGACATACCCTGAAACGATAGCATTTAGAGAAAACACTGAGGAACCGATGCAACTACCCCACACATCAATAATGAATACCTTTGCGGTCAGTCGGTTCGATGAAGTTTACTTACCCAGTATCAACCGCCATACCTTCGAAAACTTAGACTCAAAAACACTCTATGACAGCACCTTTAAAAACCAACTGGCAGAGCAAGACAAATTACATATTTTCATTGGTTTAGACTCAGGTCTGCTGCCAAACTACCTCCTGACACAGGCCATTGCCGATGGTGCTCAATATGTGTTTGTCGAATTACCTGAAGTGCTTGCACTGCTGAATATTGAATTAGCACCAGAACAAAAAAAGCACATACAGATTATAGATCCCGAGACATTCGAACATAATCTCGATGAAGGGCTATATAAAATATTCATCACTAAAGGGTTATTTAGAATTCACTTATCACTAGGGGCATCCTCGCATCACCTAGAAGCTTATACTGAATTAACACATCAATTAAAAGATGCGGTGAACAAGGCTCAATTTAAGGAGCAGATAGGCTTTAACCAACAGATTTTTGTGGAAGTACAACTGGCTAATATTGCGGAAAACCGCTTTCCAGCATCCGTACTCAAAGGACAATTCAAAGATAAAACCTGCGTGATTGTCGCTGGGGGCCCTTCATTAGATACACATATTGACTGGCTAAAACAAAACTCGGCAAGCTTTATCATTATTGCGGTATCACGCATCGCAGCCAAGTTACATCAGTATGGCATCCCAGTGGATATTGTTGTTTGCGTAGATCCCAACTATATCAGCTTTGACGTTAGCCGAAGCATGTTCAAACTGCCTAGCGATACACTTCTCGTTCAGTCCTATCACACCTGTCAACAAGTCTCGGCTCAATGGCCAGGTCCCATTCTCTATATGGGAAATCGATTCCCATGGTTCCAACAGCATGATACAGACAACATTCAAAATATTGGCCCGACTGTCTCAAATAGCGCCATTAATTTAGCGATTGAAATGGGATTTAGCCGAATTCTATTGAGCGGCGTAGATTTATGTTACTCAAAAACGGGTCAATCACACACGAATGGGACATTAGAAGCCAATACAGGTCCAAACCTAAGTCGTATCAGAGAGTGGGTCGAAACCTATGAAGGTTTTCTTGCTGAAACGCCCATTCAGATGATGCAGGCCATACAAGACTTAGAAAAACAAATCGCTCCACATACGCATATTCGTTTTTATAACCTATCGCGCACGGCAGCAAAAATAAATGGTATTGAGTATCAACCTTTGGACCAATGCCCATTAACACCGTTGGAATGCCGTACTATTAAACACATTCCCCCCGCCTCCTTTTCCCCACTCAATTTAGTGCAGCGACGTGCGGACCTCGCAGAGTGCAAACAAGCCGTCACCCGAGCAATAGCTGACATACATCAGATATTCAGTGAGACTAAACGCGCCTTGAGTTTAACGAAGGGCCTCACATCTAACTCCATCTCAGCCGCCAAAATCATAGATAAAATTAATAAAATCGAGCAGAAACTCAACAAAAAATACTCCCCCCTATGCCAATTAATTAAGTTCTACGGGTATTTTGAGTTCACTAAATTTTTAACCTCGAGAAAAGTAGACGCTTGGACTCAAGAGCATATCAATCAAATGACGATTCAATATTATAAAGCCTTCGAGAACACCATAGTCTCATTATTGGCGGCCTTTAAACTTGGAGAAGATAGATTGACTGTGCGATTGAGCGAATTAGATCCAAGCACACAGCTCACTGTGCTCGCCGCTAAATGGACCGCAGATAATCAACCCGCACGCAGCCTGTTTTGGGAAGCCGTGCATATCGAGGCCATGACCACATTAAGCGAAGCGGATAATATTCTATTAATTAAGCTTAAAAATGACTTTCAAAGCCAATGTCAGAGTATCAGTCCCTATTATGAAAGGGTGTTACAAACAAACTTAAATCTCGATTTAATTTTGCATAAAATATTAGTTTTAAAAGCCAAAAAGAATATTTATGGATTAAACAATTTGATCCAAAATCTAGCTACACAGATAGAGAATAATGCACCCATTGCGCGTATGTATCACTTAGCAAAGGGGTTCAAACTGCATTTAGAAGACATCCCCCAAGCGGCCCTCGACGCATTATTAAACATCCCCGCCGAACTGCTTACAGAAATTGAATTACGGGAAATTATTCTGCTCGCATTTGAGTTATCAGACCTAGCTCTAGCGAGCGATACCCTTAACAAAATTATTGATTATAGCGATGAATACATGCCGCAATTTGCTCATGTGCAGCGCCTCCAAGGCAATCATCAGGCCGCAATTAATACCTACCTAGATTATCTCGACAAGTACCCTAGCGACACACACACTTGGCTAAAACTGGGGTTATTTATGGTCGATATTAATCAAGCCGAGGCCGCGCACACTGCCTTTTCTAATGCATTAAATGCCGATCCGAGCAATGAGTTGGCACACAACTATCTCAAGGAACTCGATAAGCTCCTTAACGCCTAAATAAGTATTCCTTATTTAGGCGACGGCGCCAAAGTACAGTGCAGGCTTTAGCTCATTTCCCTAATCTTGACTAAATCAGTATAATCTGCGGCATTGAGATTTGCTGAGCCCGACACGTTATCAGGCTCAACCTAGGAGAGCATGCTTGGCCAACACTTATATACCGCTAGATCAATACCGCCGTAAGTGGATTTTCAACCACAAAGACTTGCCTGTCACTGACGATGACAAGGCGCACATCCTGCCGTTAACAGATAAAAGTGCGATGGAAATCTGGAACCAATGGATCAGCAACAAGAGTAGTCGTGCGGAACAATTTACTAAGGGAGATTGGGCGGCGAAGACTGATGCTTGGGTGGAAACAGATCATTGGCAGAGCGCTTGGGATAGTGAAGATAACAGTTTACCCACCATGTTAGCTGAGTTTATACAATGGCCCGATGAGACGCTGGTGTATTTTTGCTATGAAAAATATCAGATTATTGAAACTCGTTGGGATGTGTTCGTCCGCAATTGGAAGTGTTTTCTTTTCTTTGACGACGGTCCCATTTTGATCTCGCCAAAACAGAAACAAGCGGTGATGTTCGAACAGAGTGGTCAGTACAAGCTAGGCACTCGCGGATAATTTATACAGGGTGCTTAACGCTGATGATTTCCCATCGATAGCTTTACGCCAACACTTTTACGCCGATAATTTAGCGCGATGAGTCATCTTGTTGGCATGCTCATATTTAATGATGAGTATGCCATATTTAACCATGTTTGAATGATGCGTAAGCACAATTAGCCTATCACTCACCTCTTCTTTAGATTAACATCCGTTTTCGGTGCCGAGTATTTGAGAAGTTGGGGTCAACTTTTTGCTGTAAATACTCATAAAAATCTGCTTAAAACCCAATAATTAAAATAGAAAAATGAGGTGTATTATGAAGTTACTCTCTACTCTTACCCTAGCAAGCGCGCTGCTATTACCCCACACATTAATGGCCAAAGAAGTCTCAGGAGTGCAAGTCGCCGAGACAGTGACATTAGATAGCCAAACATTACAACTCAATGGTGCGGGCGTTCGCAGTAAGTTCTTTATGGATTTGTATGTAGGCAGTTTGTATTTGCCAGCAGCATTAAGTAGCACAGCAGCGGTTATTGATGCACCAGTTGCAGCGATACGTCTTAACATTACCTCAGGCATGATCACCTCAGAAAAAATGCGCGATGCGATCACTGAAGGTTTTGAGCAAGCGACGGCAGAAAACACCGCCGATATTCAACCGCAAATAGATACCTTTATGGCACTGTTTAAGGAAGAAATTAAAGAAGGTGACCAATTTACCTTAGTCGCCAATAAAGCCCGTGGCGTGACAGCCTATAAAAATGGTCAGGAACAAGCCACCATCGAAGGCGAAATGTTCCGTCAAGCACTATTAAAAATTTGGCTAGGTGATAAGCCAGCCCAGAAAAGCCTCAAAGAGGCCATGCTGGGCAAATAACTGACATTAACGTTAGAATTTGAATTCGATATCCAAGGCCGCTGCGCCTTGGTTATTCATTTCAAGCGCGGCTTGATTTGTCACTTCTAACTCACCATCAAAGTAATAACCAGCATAGAGATTTACGGTTAAAGCAGACGTTGCTCGCCAACCGCCACGCAGATAACTCACCCATTCGTTCGTTTCTACAGCAATATCATCATCCTCAATAAGGAATCGCTCAGTACGACGTGAACTACCCAAACCAATATTCCAATCAGGATTGAATTGATAACTAAGCTCTAGTCCTGCTGGACCACTAAAACCAGCTTGGAATGGATTAGCCAGTGTCCAATGTTCATCTATCTGCCAACGCATGGCAAGATAAGGCACAGTGCGAACTTCATCGATATCATTAAGATACGCGACGCCAAAGCCAATCATGTTTCCCGAATCAAATGCATACATGGCCGATGCCACAATACCGTAACTCTGAGCTTGGCTAGCCGATGCAGTATCGGCGTAGGCATATTGGATCTGCGGCGCTAAAAAGAAGGCCCAATGTTTATCCATGCGATAATTTAACGACACTCCGGCACGGTAACGATTAATATGATCCCAATTCTGTCCGTCGGTGCCAAACAGCGGTGCGACATTGTTTGCGCCAGTAAGCGTGATGTTACGCCAGTCATAATCAAGTCGGTCATAGCCCACACGAAAGCCTAGCGACCATTGCTTATCCAGTGATACATTCATCCCAGCATTCAGTAATAAGCTGTCCCTTTGTAGCTCAGTATTGCCATTAGCTACCTCGGCGCTTTGGGTGCTGATCTGTGTGACACTTAATCTAAAAGGTTTGTATTCCTGCGAAGGTTTATCCGCTGCAATAGCGGCACAGCTCATTAACGGTAACAATAACAAACTGCCTTTCAGCAACCGCTGTTTTACGCTTAATGGTGCGAGTTCTCGATTAGCCACGCTAGCTCCTTGCATTTAAAATAATGAATAAATTTTTGTGCATAATACGCGCTATTGAATAAAAAGGTTCACACTTTCAAAATGAAAATACAAACTAATACCTCTAAAACAAACAAGCCTTCACTCTACCCGATGCGCCCTCAAGAACATGTCAGCACAACCCAATATATAATGGTTCCTGTCGTCAAAAAGCTCATCGGCCGCTAACCCCAATTCTAATTTAAGTTTTAGCTCACCAAACAGCATTAAACATAAACGCACTGCACTATGGTGAGCATTACCAAATCGATATTGCCCTAACGCCTCTACAGCGACTAAATAATCCGCCAATAAGCCCACTATGTGTTTAGGGCCTGCGTCAAAGAACAATCGCGACACTTCAGGATGACTTTCGGATTGCGCCACACAGGCTTTGAATACGGTAATAGCTTCAGGACTGACGATCATCTCCCCAAATTGCAAGGCAAATTGGGTTAATGCCGATTCCGGTTTAGTGGGATCACTTAACAAATCATCATTAAGATTATGGCCAACACACTTAGATTCAATTGCCGCAACAAATAATTCATCTTTGCTGCCGTAATGGGAATATACGGTTTGTTTCGACACGCCCGCAAGCTTTGCAACCTCATCCATACTGGTATGAGGGAAACCTTGACGACAAAACAAATCAATAGCTGCCACAAGGACTTGCTGACGTTTTTGTTCACTACGGCTCAAAGGTAATTGCGTCTCAGAGGAATGCGTCATATCAACTCTCAAATAGATAGACATAATTAATTGGCATTAGTTAAGCACAAAATAGACTAGACAGTCTAGTTTCGTACAACTAGACTAGCAAGTCTAGTTACATAGTATTAACGTTTAACTTACAGCGGAAGCCTTTAAAATGGATCGAACTGCCCGACTTTCTTGGCGCACTCTTAGCGTCTGCGTGTTTGCTTTAGCCACATTATCCGCCTGTCAAAAGGAAGTCACCGAACACGCTACGACAGCCACGCTACCCACAGTCACAAGCCAAGCGTTGATCCAGACCCCAAGTTATGAACACTTTCAGACCTTCACTGGCACCATCCGTGCGGGTAACACCACAGGTGTAGGCTTTGAACTAGCGGGGAAGTTAAACAATTTACAGGTCGATTCTGGGAGTAAAGTTAAGCAAGGACAAATACTTGCAGTTCTCGATACCCGGCTACTCAAAGCCGAGCGTCAAGAGATCCAAGCAAGTCTGGCACAAACCCAAGCCGATGTAGATCTGGCCATCAGCACTCTAAAACGTAATCAAGAATTGAAAAAATCGGGCTATGTCTCTGAGCAGCTATTAGATGAAAACCGCTCACAATTAAATAGCTTAGCCGCAGCGAAAAACCGCCTATTTGCCTCACAGCATGCCAACCAACTTAAGCTCGATAAATCCATCTTAGTGGCGCCCTTTGACGGCACCATAAGCCAAAGGCAACATAATCTTGGCGAAGTGATTGCCGCGGGCAGTCCTATCTTCACCTTAGTGGGTAACATCAATCCTGAAGCTTATATTGGTGTTCCTGTTGCGCTAGCGGAGCAATTTCACACCGAACAGCAAGTGCAAGTTAGTGTACGAGATCAAACCTTTTCTGCTGAAATTGCCGGTATTAGCGCTGAAGTCAATCCCATCAGTCGTACCCTACAACTGAGAATAAGCCTGCCCCAAGATGCCCGTGTGATTAACGGCGAAATTGCGTATCTGCATCAACAACAGCAAATCCCGCAACCGGGCTATTGGGTACCCATTTCCGCACTGACGGATGGTATTCGCGGATTATGGAATCTCTATGTCATCGCAAACTATGAACAGCAATCCATCATAGAGCGCCGCGATGTGGAAATCCTCTACACCACCCAAGACATGGCCTACATTCAAGGCGCGATTCAGCCTAATGAAATCTATGTCAGCCAAGGGCTGCATAAGCTGGTCGTAGGCCAAACTGTATCTCCCATTGCTGCAGCCACGAGGTAATTATGATTAAAGCCTTTGTTGAAAACGGCCGCTTAGTCAGCCTCGTTATTGCGCTATTACTTGTCGCAGGCTTTGGTGCAATATCGAGCCTACCGCGTACTGAAGATCCCCACATAACTAACCGTTTCGCCTCTGTTATCACCCCTTATTCTGGCGCCTCAGCCGAGCGGGTAGAAGCCTTAGTGACTGAAGTCATTGAGAACCAGCTCAGACGTTTGGAAGAAATTAAGTTGATCCAATCAACCTCTCGACCAGGGATTTCAGTTATACAGTTAGAATTGAAAGACACAGTTAAAGAAACGGCTCCCGTATGGTCTCGAGCACGGGATTTATTGGCCGATGCGAAAATTAATTTACCTGAGGGCATACAATCTCCCACACTCGATGATCAAATTGGTTATGCCTACACCGCCATCTTAAGTTTAGTGTGGAATAGTAATACGCCCGTACAAGTCGACATGCTAAACCGCTACGCAAAAGAATTACAGAGTCGGCTCAGGCTGTTATCAGGCACGGATTTTGTCAAACTTTACGGCGCACCGACCGAAGAAATGCTAGTGCAGCTTGATGGTAACAAGATGAGCCAGTTACAGCTCTCTCCTGCGTCCATCGCCCATATTCTCAGCGGCGCCGACAGTAAAATTGCTGCCGGTGAAATCAACAACCGTGAATTTCGAGCCTTAGTTGAAGTCTCCGGCGAGCTTGATTCTTTAACCCGTATTCGCCAAGTGCCGCTTAAAATTGATAGCCAAGGGCAAATTATTCGCCTCGGCGACATAGCCACTGTGACTCGCCAAGCTCAAACCCCAGCGGATAGCATAGCGTTAGTCGATGGTGAACAAGGCGTAATGGTTGCAGTGCGAATGATCGATAATACCCGTGTTGATCTTTGGCAAGCGCAAGTCAATAACGTCGTTGACGAACTCAATCGCGAAGTCCCCGCTAATATCCAGATCCAATGGCTATTCGAGCAAAACAGTTACACCAGCGAACGACTTGGCGGGCTAGTGGTTAACCTGCTGCAAGGATTTGTCATCATCTTGCTGGTACTACTCCTCACCCTAGGCTTAAGAAACGCCATCATAGTGGCGATTTCATTGCCGCTCACAGCGCTGTTTACCTTGGCCTGCATGAAATATATCGGCCTGCCGATACATCAAATGTCGGTGACAGGACTCGTCGTCGCCCTTGGGATCATGGTGGACAATGCGATAGTGATTGTCGATGCCATATCGCAAAGGCGTCAGCAAGGAATGAGCCGTTTAGCCGCAGTGAGCGAAACCTTACACCACCTTTGGCTGCCCTTAGCGGGATCGACTATCACCACTATTTTGGCTTTTGCGCCCATAGTACTCATGCCCGGTGCTGCGGGGGAATTTGTCGGTGGTATTGCCATGTCAGTGATGTTTGCGCTGCTGGGCTCTTACGTGATTTCCCATACGCTAATTGCAGGGCTCGCGGGACGTTTTAGTCATGAAGGTAAACAGGATGTCTGGTATCAACACGGGATCAACCTCCCGCTAGTGAGCCAATATTTTCAAGCGAGCCTGAGAATTGCCCTTAAACGCCCTATCGTCAGCGCGCTGCTTATCGGCATTACACCAGTATTAGGTTTTTTCGCCTCGGGTAAGATGACAGAGCAATTCTTTCCGCCATCGGACAGGGACATGTTCCAAATTGAAATCTATCTTGCGCCCCATGTGAGTTTAGAAAACACCTTGAACCAAGTGCAGTTGATGGATAAAAAACTCCACGCAGTCACAGGGATCACTCAAGTCGATTGGGTGGTCGGCGGTAATACGCCCTCATTTTATTACAACCTGACGCAGCGTCAACAAGGGGCGACTAACTATGCACAGGCCATGGTAAAAGTGACTGACTTTGAGCGTGCCAATGAGTTAATCCCCGAATTACAACAGCAATTTGATAACGCTTTTCCCGAAGCGCAAGTACTAGTACGAAAACTCGAGCAAGGCCCGCCCTTTAATGCACCAGTGGAGTTAATGATCTTCGGCCCGAATCTAGATACTTTGCGATCATTGGGCGACGAAGTTCGTAATATTCTCGCGCAAACGCCGGACGTACTTCACACACGTGCAACCTTAAGTGCCGGTGCACCTAAGCTGTGGCTACAGGTAAATGAAGATGCCAGTCTAATGAGTGGGTTAAGCCTGACGGACATTGCCAAACAGATCCAAATGTCAACCACAGGCGTTATCGGTGGTAGTGTGCTTGAGCAAACAGAATCCTTACCCGTACGAGTTCGCCTTGCTGATGACAGTCGCGAGCAGGTGAGCCGCCTTTCTGAAATTCAATTAATGACACCTTCGGGTGAGTCTGTTGCATTATCCGCCCTCGCCCACAACGAAGTGCAAGTGAGCCGAGGCGCCATTCCAAGGCGCAACGGCCAAAGGGTTAATACCATAGAAGCCTACATCGTCAGTGGGGTATTACCTGCTCAAGTGCTTAATGATGTTAAAGATAAAGTGGCTCAATTACCGTTGCCATCGGGTTATCGCATTGAAATCGGTGGTGAAAGCGCTAAGCGTAACGAAGCGGTCGGTAATTTACTGTCCAATATGATGTTGGTCGTCACCTTGTTATTAGCCACTGTGGTGTTGTCGTTCAACTCCTTTAGGCTCACGGCGATTATTCTATTGAGCGCGATACAATCGGCAGGACTTGGCCTATTAGCCGTGTTTGTGTTCGGATATCCCTTTGGATTCCCAGTCATCATAGGACTGCTTGGATTAATGGGACTTGCCATTAACGCTGCGATTGTGATCTTGGCCGAACTAGAAGATATGCCGAGCGCTCGGCTCGGCGATATGGAAACCATAGTCTCTACCGTCAGCAGCTGTGGCCGTCATATCAGCTCAACAACCATTACCACCGTGGGCGGTTTTATTCCGCTCATCATTGCTGGCGGCGGGTTTTGGCCTCCCTTTGCCATTGCTATCGCGGGCGGCACCCTGCTGACGACTTTACTTTCTCTGGTATGGGTTCCAACCATGTATTTGCTGCTGATGAAAACCCGTACGGCGAACAACCCATCCGCGATTCAAGCTCAAATAGCATCATGAACTAGATATTGGTACAGTTTATCTTTAAGGTTTAATCGCTCTAATTTTAACGCTAAAAAGTGCTCATCGGCGGTGGGCACTTTTGTTAACTCCAGCGCCCTAATTTTATTATCGAGCTCATGGTAACGACTAGCCATGGTCGCAAAGGCAGTATTATTGACTTTTAAATGCTTAATTTGATCGACAAAATCAGGAAACTCATAAACCAACGCATGATTCTCACCTAGCATATTCACTTCTCCTATAATGTGGTTCTAACACTATGAACTCCATTCACCTTAAGCAGCTTAGTCTATACCCTCAAAATACAGCCAGTACTTGGGCATGTTATCTGCTAACATTTCTGCAAAATAAGCTGATGAGTCCAAGTCTAAAACTGCAAAAATATCAACGAAATGAGTTTAAAATTGCAGAAGTTTTAGACCCACATCAAGACTACAGAGTAAAACTTAGGCTACATTGATGTAACCGTTACCTATAGGATCTTACGATGAATTATAAAAATTGGCCTATTGCAAAACAAATTGGCGCCCTCGCGTTTATTCTCACTCTTCTCATCTTTGGCGTACTGAGTACCGTCTCCTATAAAGCCGCTTCAAATGTATTAGAAGATAAAGGTATCAGTGCCATGAAATCTGAAATGCGTGCAGTTTCAGACATGTTAGAGCTGCAGTACGATAGTCTTCTGCAGCTTGCGAGACGCAACGCCGATGTTTTTAAGGAAATGTATCCTGGACAATTTAGTCTGCAAAATAAAACTGTCAATGTGATGGGAGTAGGCTCTCCAGCCCTAATGCATGAACAAGAACAAGTGAACTCATCAAAAAGTAAAGTCGATCGTTTTGCTAATCTAACTGGCGGTACCGCTACGGTATTCGTACGTGATGGCGATGACTTTATGCGAGTTTCGACTTCGCTCAAAAAAGCCGATGGCAGCCGTGCACTAGGTACTTCCCTTGGCAAAACACATCCAGGCTATCAAGTGCTGCTCAGCGGTAATGAATACGAAGGTTATGCCAAACTTTTCGGCAAAGACTACATGACAGTCTATCGTCCAGTGAAAGACACACAGGGCAAAGTCATTGGTATCTTATATATTGGTTTCGACATCACCAGTTCCTTAAAACAATTACAAGAAGCAGTTAACAGAATCACCTTAGAAGAAAGTGGCCATTTTCTATTAGTACGCAAAGCAGACAATGTGTTAGTCGCCCATCCTAAGTTCAACGCAGGTGACATCATCACCGAAAGTATGCTTGATGGCTTAAGTGTTGCGTATGCCACCCAAAATGATGCGGAATCCCATTACAGCAATAGTAAAAATGAGCCAATGTTTGCTTATAGCCAAACCGTAACAGGCTGGAATTGGGTGCTAGTGGGTCAAGTCAAAGCAAGTGAGCTTAATGAAGAAAGTATGCAATTGCTCACCATCAACGCCATCGTTGCTATCACAGGGATCGCGCTGATCACAGCGCTATTATCAGTTGTCTTAATTCGCGCACTCAAACCTTTGCATGCCCTCCAAGTGCATATGGAAAATTTAGGCAGTGGCGATTTTAGCCATCACTTAGCGCCATCAGAACCACAGAGTCAAAACGAAGTGGATCGAATCACGACCAGCGTATCAACTATGTCCTCAGAGCTCAGGCAATTGATTATTGCATTGCAGGATTCAGTCATGAGTCTAGAGCAACAAGCCTCCAAGGCACAGAGCATCGCGAAGCAAAATGGTGAAGAAGCTCAAGCCCTAATGCTACAAACGGATCAAATCGCAACTGCCATCGAAGAAATGTCGACCTCGATCCGTGATGTGGCTAATCATGCCCAAGATGGCGCAGTTCAAAGCCAGCAAGTGGATGCCGCAGCCAAAGAAGGTCAAAACCAACAGACTAAAGTGGTGCAGGATTTACTCAAACTCAGTCAGCAACTCAGCAACAGTCATCAATCGGTTGAAAAAGTCAGCCATGAAAGTGAAGCGATCAGCAAGGTGACCGAAGTCATTAACAGCATTGCCGAGCAAACTAATTTACTCGCATTAAATGCAGCAATTGAAGCAGCGCGCGCAGGCGATCAAGGTCGAGGCTTTGCCGTCGTTGCCGATGAGGTGAGAACTCTCGCCCAGCGGACCCAGTCATCCATTGTAGAAATTGGCCAAACGATTGAAAAGCTGCAAACTCAAGTGAAAAGCACCACAGAACAAATGAGCCAAAGTCATCAATTAGGAATGGAATCTGCAACACAGGGTGAAGCAACGGGTGAACAACTGAAGGAAATCACCCGTAGGATTGGCGAACTCGCGATTAGCTCACGCAATATAGCCTCGGCTACTGAGCAGCAAAGCAGTGTTGCACAAGAGATAACCCACAATTTGCATCAGATCAGCGAACTCGCTAACGAAGGCGAGCACCGTGCCACTGAAACAGTGCATTCTGCCAATGAACTGTCTTCCTTAGCCGCCGCCTTAAAACGCCAAATAAGCCAGTTTAAGGCCTAACTCAAATACGGACTTAGATAACCTGAGCTCGGGATAAGCAGAGCCGCTGAATAGGCATCTTTTCGGGCCTCTCTGCGTTGCTCTGTCTAACCATAGCTCGCTATGGCGTACGACAGAGCGCCTTGATATGCGCAAAAATCTGCGCATTCAGTCAGGAAATAGATTTTTCGCTTTAAACGAATAATTTTATACCATTGATTTTATTTGTTAAATTTAGATTTTTCGACACTCGTTATCCCGAGTTCAGGTTAGATACAGAGTTAGTGCTTTATCAAACGTTAAATGCCGCCCTAACAGGGCGGCATTTTTATAACAGCACTACATCAAAACGATAGGAGCCACATTTAAGAAATGGGATTTGGGACTTTTATTTAGGAGCCTGACGTGAAGGAATAATGGAGAAAATATCTAAAACCATGCAGACTAAGCATCTGCAGACAATCAAAAAGCGATGACATCAGGCCTATTCGCTGCAGTTACATCACCACTCTGCAGCGAAGTTAACTGCGTGGCCTAATACGATAGCCTAGCTCTGCCTCTAATTAAAATAACCTCAGCCCATCAAAAAATCCCAATAAAAAACCCCGCTGATGCGAGGTTTTTAAATCGAGTTTAGACGTTACTCGGCATCTTCTGCCGATCTGTCCATGTTCTCTGTATTCTCAAGCCACAGGGCATTGATAATCCCAAAAGAACAGGCCAACAAAACCCCTAATATCCACGTAAAATACCACATAGCAGATGCTCCTTAATGCCTAATAGAGTGAGGCTTTGTTATCTTCAATATGCTTACGGCCGATACGACCAAACATCTTGTAGTAAGTCCAGACAGTGTAGCTCAACACTATAGGTACGAAAATCGCTGCAGCAGCAGTCATAACACCTAAGGTCATTTTACTGGCTGTTGCATCCCACATAGTCAAACTGACGTTAGGGTTAAGTGATGATGGCATGACAAATGGGAACATTGCTGCACCGCAAGTCAAAATCACCATAGCCACAGTGAGTGAGCTGAATAGGAACGCAAAACCTGAACGGTTAAAGCGGCTAACCAAAATCACTAGCAGAGGCAATGCCACACCTAAGATAGGGAACAGCATAGTGATGGGGTATTTGTCATAGTTGGCAAGCCAAGCACCCGCTTCAATTGCGACGGTTTTCATGGCTGGGTTAGAAACCGCATTATGGTCCAGTACTGAAGTCACTACATAACCATCGATACCATTGGCTAACCACACACCCGCAGCAGCAAACAACACAGCCACTAACAGTGCGAAGAATTGCGTGGCTTTCGCAGCACG
This sequence comes from Shewanella sp. M16, assembly GCF_018224605.1. NCBI lineage: Bacteria > Pseudomonadati > Pseudomonadota > Gammaproteobacteria > Alteromonadales > Shewanellaceae > Shewanella > Shewanella sp. M16. Next base: position 22,745 of record NZ_JAGTUL010000027.1, read on the forward strand.
AACACGCAGCTCACTGTCAGTCTTCATTTGTAGCCAAGAAGCGCCTTGCATCATAAACATGCTCACGCTCACAAGACCTGCCAGCAAACCGAAAGGATTCAACAGGCCGAACAGACCACCGTGATAAGTCGCACGTAGGAACTCGTCGAATTCAAAAGGCACACCTTGCAACAAGTTACCAAAGGCCACGCCTATGATTAGCGGAGGTACAAAACCACCGGCAAACAAGGCCCAGTCCCACGACTTACGCCATTTTGGATTTTCGATTTTAGAACGATAATCGAATCCGACTGGACGCATGTAGAGGGCAAACAGCACTAACATCATGGCGACATAGAAGCCAGAGAAAGACACTGCATACACCATAGGCCAAGCGGCAAATAACGCACCGCCTGCTGTGATTAACCACACTTGGTTGCCGTCCCAATGGGGAGCAATAGTGTTAACCATGATACGGCGCTCAGTATCGTCTTTGCCTATAATTGGCAGTAACGCACCGACACCCATGTCAAAACCATCAGTAACCGCAAATCCGATGAACAGTACGCCGATCAGAGCCCACCAGATAACTCTTAATATTTCATAATCAAACATAATGAAATCCTCTGCTTAGGCTTCTAGGTTCTCGAAATGATAACGACCAGTTTTCAAACTGCTCGGACCAATGCGGGCAAACTTAAACATCAAGAACATCTCAATCACCAGCAGTACAGTGTAGAACAAGGTGATAGAAAGGATACTGAACCATAAGTCGCCAGTCGTTAAGCTTGACGCAGACATAAAGGTCGGTAGTACCTCAGAAATCGTCCAAGGTTGACGACCATACTCAGCCACAAACCAACCACACTCAATCGCGATCCAAGGCAATGGCAAGCTATAAAGTGCAGCTTTAAGTACCCATTTTTTCTCGGCAATTTGATGACGTGTGCTTTGCCAGAATGCCGCAGCAAATACGAACAACATGATAAAGCCTAGACCTACCATCACACGGAAGCTCCAGAAAATCGGTGCTACGTTCGGGATAGAATCTTTAGCTGCTGCTTTAATTTGCTCTTCAGTCGCATCAACCACTTTGTCTGTGTAGCGTTTTAGTAAGAAACCGTAGCCTAAATCGACTTTCGCTTCTTCAAAAGCAGCACGTAGTTCAGGCGTTTCTTCACCCGCACGCAGTTTCACTAGCATGGCATAGGCTTTCATACCGTTACGGATACGCACTTCATGCTCAGTAATCAAGTCATGAATACCAGTCACTTCTTCATCCAACGAGCGTGTTGCCACTATACCCATCGCATAAGGAATTTTGACTGCAAAATCTGTTTTCATGGTTTCTTGATTCGGAAAACCGACAGCAGTAAAGGCCGCTGGAGCAGGCTCTGTATGCCATTCAGCTTCAATCGCCGCTAACTTAACACGCTGTGCTTCACCGACTTTATAGCCAGATTCATCACCTAACACGATAACCGATAGAATTGCCGCCATACCAAAGCTTGCCGCAATCGCGAATGAGCGACGGGCAAAAGGTAAGTCACGTTTCTTGAGGATGTAATAAGCACTGATTGCCAGTACAAACATGGCACCCGCGACATAACCCGAAGCCACAGTGTGAACAAACTTCACCTGCGCAACAGGGTTAAACACCACTTCGGCGAAGCTGGTCATTTCCATGCGCATGGTTTCGTAATTGAACACTGACCCCACAGGGTTTTGCATCCAACCGTTTGCCACTAAAATCCACAATGCCGACATGTTAGAGCCAAAGGCCACTAACCAAGTCACCACTAAATGTTGACGTTTAGTGAAACGATCCCAACCGAAGAAGAACATACCGACGAAGGTAGATTCGAGGAAGAAGGCCATTAAACCTTCAATAGCCAGAGGCGCACCAAAGATGTCCCCTACGTAATGCGAATAGTAAGACCAGTTAGTACCAAACTGGAATTCCATTGCCAAACCTGTGGTAACCCCCAAGGCAAAGTTAATACCAAATAACTTACCCCAGAACTTAGTCATATCTTTATAAATTTGTTTATCCGTCATCACATACAGTGATTCCATGATAGCCAGCAAAAATGCCAACCCCAACGTCAAGGGAACAAACAGGAAGTGATACATGGCTGTCAGCGCAAACTGCAACCGCGATAGCTCAACAACCTCTTCAACAATCATCGGTGACTCCTTACTTGGTGCGTCCAATTGCTATGATAAAACCCGCGTCAATCACAGCAAGTGCCTTTGTAGGATAGTGAGTTTTCATTTTGTGTTTATATCTGAACATCAGTATAAACCGTTAAATTTAATCTTTTGCATTAGTTCGAAGCAGCAAGGGCTAAAAAGTACCAATATCCGTCGCATATTGAGACGCGAGTCACACTATCGCAAGTAACTGAGACCGACACCTTACCACTCAATCAATCAAATGATCTCATCGATATAAATATCAGATAGTTAAGATATTTATTCGTTTTCATTTGTGGCTATTTTATACCACCTCGCTTTGATGCAAATCAATCAAACTCAGTGGTTTAGGTGGGTTTTGCGGTGAGGCACACACTTCCCCATTGAGAGGGATTGACAACCACATAAAACAGGAGTAGTGAGCAAGCGTTAATTAATGTAAACCCATACTTTTATTGATTAGTCGCCACAAATCAGCTCCAGCTACCAAAAAACTAACAAACAAATAATGTTGCAACAAATTAACTAAGAAAACATAAAAATATTTTCAGCGAAAATCAATTTAAAACCTTTAAAATCAACAATTAAATCCACATATTGAAATGGCGATATAAAAGCAGCATTAAAATTCATTAGTTTTAATAATGAATAATTGTATTTTTTCTCGTTTGAGAAGCTAACCTGAGTTGTTTAATATATGTCCTGTGTTAAGGAGACAATTTGGTAGAACTGGTGTCGTAGCCCAGCCAAGACCAACTTCGCGCACATAGGTACTAACTTTTGGTGTGGAGATATCGATATGACTAAATTATTTGAACGTCTGGTTAACAGCTACAAGCGTGTTTTTGTTGAACTTTATACAGCTAATGAGCTGAAATAATCCCCAGAATTACTCGTGAAATTGATTGTATTTATGTGAAGTTTTGTTAGCGCAAAACGGGCCCCCATCTCCCTGAGATTGGGGGCTTTTTCTATATTAAGACCCTAGCATCCCCCAACAACTCCAGAACCCAATAAAACACCACGCCCTGTATCAAATGCGCAACATACCTATTAATAGGTATTTACCGATTAAAGTGGCTATTTTGCCACTTTAGTCCATTAGATTATTTGCAATAAGCGTTAATAATTTGAAATACAATCACTTCCATAAAATGCATTTTATATATAAAAAAAGGAGCGAAATTATCGCTCCTTTTTTACGCTTTCATTAACCTGCTTTTACCCCTCAACAAAGGCAAAAGCCGTTGACTTTAAACGCTTAACCTAAGGTCACTCGTGCATTACGGAACATACGCATCCAAGGGCTATCTTCACCCCAAGCATCTGGATGCCAAGAGTTAGCCACTGTTCTGAACACACGTTCGGGGTGCGGCATCATCAAGGTTACGCGGCCATCTGTGGTACAAATCCCAGTCAAGCCATTTGGCGAGCCGTTCGGGTTTTGTGGATACTGAGTCGCGATATCACCTTTACCATTGACAAAACGCAGCGCAATCGTGCCTGACGCTTCGGCAATCGCCAGCGCTTCAGGGCTAGCAAACTCAGCCAAACCTTCACCGTGGGATACAGCAATGGGCATACGTGAACCTGCCATACCTTGGAAGAATAACGACGGGCTCTGTTGCACTTCAACTAAGCTGAAACGCGCTTCAAAACGCTCTGAGCGGTTACGCACAAAACGTGGCCAATGCTCGCTTCCTGGAATGATTTCTTTCAGGTTTGACAGCATTTGACAGCCATTACACACGCCAAGGGCAAAGCTTGAGTCACGTTCAAAGAAACGAGAAAACTCATCGCGAGCTCGCTCATTAAACAGAATCGACTTAGCCCAACCTTCACCCGCACCTAATACATCACCATAGGAGAAGCCACCACAGGCCACTAGGCCTTGGAAATTCTCTAGACTGATACGGCCAGATAAAATGTCAGACATGTGTACGTCGCGGCTTTCAAAGCCCGCACGATCAAAAGCAGCTGCCATTTCTACGTGGGAGTTAACGCCCTGCTCACGCAAAATCGCCATCTTAGGCGCAGCGCCCTTAAGAATATAAGGCGCGGCAACATCAGTGCTTGGATCAAAACTTAAGTTAACGGTTAAGCCTAAATCGGTTTCGTCTTGCTTAAGTTTGAACTCTTCAAGTGCGCACGCTGGGTTATCACGCAGAGCTTGCATACGATACGTGGTTTCTGACCACACAGTGCGCAGCGCTACACGGGTATCACTGAAGATTTCACGCGCGCCATCTTTAATGGTGATGCGTTGATCGTCGGCTAGAGTTCCGATCACATGGCAAGGCACGCCAGCGATAGCGAACTGAGCGGCAATTTTCGCAGCATTGTCACGGCTCACTTGCAGCACAGCGCCGAGCTCCTCATTAAAGAGTCGTTCTAAATCAGTGCCCTGCAAGTCCTCTACATCTATGTCTAAACCTGTATTACCGGCAAAAGCCATTTCCACTAAGGTAGTGAATAAACCACCGTCGCTACGGTCGTGGTAAGCGATAACCGATTTTTTAGCGACTAGATTTTGCATCGTTTCGAAGAAACCACGCAGCAGTGCAGCATCGTCAAGATCCGGCGCAATATCACCCAGCTCACCAAACACTTGGGCTAAACAAGAACCGCCTAAACGATTTTTGCCCGCACCTAAATCCACTAACAGTAAAGACGTTTCGCCTTTATCTGTGCGTAGCTCTGGCGTCACTGTATTGCGAATATCTTGCACCACACCAAAGGCAGTGATGACCAATGACATAGGCGACGTCACGGTTTTATCCGCGCCATCTTGTTGCCATGCGGTCTTCATCGACATAGAGTCTTTACCGACCGGAATGGTCAGGCTCAGCTCTGGACACAGTTCTTCACCTACGGCTTTCACCGCTTCATAAAGACCCGCATCTTCACCAGGGTGACCCGCGGCAGACATCCAGTTGGCAGAAAGCTTGATACGCTTAAATGAACCGATATCGGCACCGGCGATATTCATGATTGACTCAGCCACAGCCATACGGGCAGAGGCGCCAAAATCAAGCAGTGCTAGCGGTGTACGTTCACCCAGTGACATAGCTTCACCGGCGTAGGTATCAAAGCTTGCCGCAGTCACCGCGCAATCGGCCACAGGCACTTGCCATGGACCCACCATTTGGTCACGGTTCACTAAACCCGTGACGGTGCGATCGCCAATAGTGATAAGGAAGGTTTTATCCGCAACTGTAGGCAAGCTCAGTACGCGTTTAACCGCTTCTTTAACATCAATCTTGTTTTGTTCGAGCGCTGGCGATACGGCTTTGGCCGATACCACATCGCGGCTCATCTTAGGCGCTTTGCCTAATAAGACTTCGAGCGGTAAATCGATAGGATTATTGTCGAAATGGCTGTCGCTAAGCGTTAAATGTTTTTCCGCCGTCGCTTCACCCACCACCGCAAACGGTGCGCGCTCACGCTCACAGATGGCAGTAAATAGCGCGAGGTTTTCAGGGGCAATTGACAGCACATAACGTTCTTGTGATTCGTTACACCAGATTTCCAGCGGACTCATGCCAGGCTCATCCGAAGGCACATTACGCAGATTAAACAAACCGCCGCGCTCGCCGTCATTCACGAGTTCAGGGAAAGCATTCGACAAACCGCCAGCGCCCACATCGTGGATAAATTGGATCGGGTTTTTATCGCCAAGCTGCCAACAGCGGTCAATCACTTCCTGACAACGACGTTCCATTTCTGGGTTTTCACGTTGCACAGAAGCAAAATCTAAGTCTTCACTCGATTGACCCGATGCCATAGACGAAGCGGCGCCGCCGCCCAGACCTATGTTCATCGCAGGCCCACCCAGCACAATCAGCTTAGCGCCAACAGTAATTTCGCCCTTTTGTACGTGTTCTTCACGAATGTTACCTAAACCACCGGCTAGCATAATAGGCTTGTGGTAACCGCGAACTTCAACGCCGTTGTGGCTGCTGACTTCCTGCTCATAAGTACGGAAATAACCGACCAATGCCGGACGACCAAACTCGTTGTTAAATGCCGCGCCGCCCAGTGGGCCTTCGGTCATGATGTCCAGCGCGCTCACGATACGTTCTGGCTTGCCATAGTTACCTTCCCATGGTTGAACAAAACCCGGGATTTTTAAATTGGATACACTAAAGCCTGTTAAACCCGCTTTAGGTTTAGAACCACGACCCGTCGCGCCTTCATCACGGATTTCACCACCTGAACCGGTTGCGGCGCCAGGATAGGGGCTGATGGCGGTTGGATGGTTGTGGGTTTCCACTTTCATCAGGATGTGCATAGGTTCAGTGTGGTAGTTGTATACCCCATCAGGATCGGGGAAGAAACGACCCGCAACCGAACCTTCCATCACAGCGGCGTTATCTTTGTAGGCAGATAACACGTGATCAGGCGTGGTTTCAAAGGTGTTCTTAATCATTTTGAACAATGACTTAGGCTGAACTTCACCGTCAATGGTCCAATCTGCATTAAAAATCTTATGACGACAATGCTCAGAGTTCGCCTGAGCAAACATCATCAATTCGATGTCATGGGGATTACGGCCTAAACGGACGAAGTTCTCGACTAAATAGTCGATTTCATCTTCGGCTAAGGCAAGCCCCAATTCAGTGTTAGCCACTTCAAGTGCGCGGCGACCTTCGGCAAGAATATTGACGCTCTTAAACGGCGCAGGCTCAGTGCGTTTGAACAGCACATCGGCTTTGGTAAAATCATCAAGGATAATTTCAACCATGCGATCGTGCAGCAACGCATTTAAGGCTTGTTGCTGAGGCGCTGTCAGTGCATCTGACTCGACATAATACGCAACGCCTCGCTCCAAACGCTTCACTTTACCAAGGCCACAATTGTGCGCGATGTCAGTGGCTTTTGAAGACCAAGGAGAAATAGTACCGGGGCGAGGAGTGACAAACAGGAGTGAACCTTGGGGGATATGAGCTTCTATCGCAGGTCCATAGGTGAGAATTTTTTCAAGTTGCTGGCGTTCATTTGTATCGAGCAACTCGCTCAAATCCGCTAAATGGACATACTCAGCATAGATTTGGCGTACCGGAAGCGCCGCGTTTTCGCAGGCCTCCATCAGCTTTTGCACCCTAAACGTCGAGAGTGCAGGGGCTCCGCGGATGATCTCCATCACGTCTATTCACCTTATTATTTATTATTGCAGGGGTCAGAGGTGGCGCTATTATAAGGAAATGTCTGTCACAAATCACCTGCGACCTTACGCAAAACAGTGTTTCCTGTGATATAAAAAGCCCAGTATTGTGTCGGCTGTACTTTTCCCCAGAATGATTTTTTTTCGAAATCGCAGACAAACGGATATAATCCCACCAATGTCAGCCAGTTCACCACTAATGCCCCACTGTTAACTTGCTATCTATAATATTGATTTTATTTACTATAAGTACATTTAATGACTCGATTTCTGTTCGCTCTTATCTTAGGTTTCCTACTGACTGCCTGTCAGCAGGTGACCGTGGACGAAACAGAATTCGTGCCAAAAAAATTAACTGAGCTAAGAGTCGGTACACTTTACGGCCCACAGATTTATATGACCTCGGGCCAAGGTGATAGCGGTTTCGATTACGATATGGCGGTATTGTTTGCCGAATACTTAAATGTGCCCTTAAAAATGGTGCCCTACACAAACCGTATCGAGTTGTACGAAGCCCTCAAAAAGAATGAAATCGATATTATTGCTGCAGGCATGACAGAAACGCCCACAAGGCGAGAACAGTTCCGCTTAGGTCCACCGCTATACCGGGTGAATCAAGTGTTGGTGTATCGCGAAGGCATGCCAACCCCAAAAGACATCAGCGACTTAAAAGGTAAGATCACCGTCATCGCCGACTCTTCCTTCGTTGAGACCTTGACCCAGTTGCAAAAGCATTATCCAACGCTGGTGTGGGATCAAATTACCGACAAAGACAGTGAAGAGTTGTTGGCCATGATTGCCAACAAAGAAATTGACTACACTATCGCCGACTCCAGCAGCGTACAGATCAACCGTCGCTACCTACCCGACTTACGCTCAGGCCCTGTGCTAGAAGAAAAACTCGATGTGATCTGGCTGTTACCTCCCACTCACAGTGATGAACTTATGAGTAAATTGCTGGCCTTTTGGCACCAAGAGAAGCTTGCCGGTACGCTGGATCATCTCAACGAGAAATACTTTGGTCATGTAAAACGCTTCGATTATATCGATACTCGCGCATTTATCCGTGCCATTGAGACAGTATTGCCGCGTTATCGACAATTATTTGAAACCCATGCAGGCAATTTAGATTGGCGTAAACTGGCAGCAACCAGCTATCAAGAATCACATTGGAATCCTAATGCCCGCTCGGCCACAGGAGTGCGTGGCATGATGATGTTGACTCAGCCAACCGCCAAAGAGATTGGGATCACCAACCGACTCGATGCCGAAGAAAGTATTCGCGGCGGCGCGGCGTATTTGAACGATATGATCAATCGCCTGCCAGAATCGATCCCAGAGAGTCAACGCATGTGGTTTGCGCTGGCCTCTTACAACATAGGATATGCCCATATTGAAGATGCACGTAAGCTTGCGGAATCGATGGAGTTAAATCCCAATGCTTGGCGAGATTTAAAAAAGGTACTACCGCTACTGCAAAAGCGTAAATATTATCAAAAAACACGTTATGGTTACGCCCGAGGCAGTGAAGCCGTTCATTACGTCGACAGCATCCGTCGCTACTATGACACGTTAGTCTGGGTGGATAATCAGTCGAAACAACCCGACCCCGATGATGACTCGAGCGACCTTACTGTGGAAGAACCCGTGATTCCTACGGGAACGTTAAGCCCTGATCAACCTAAATAGCTTAACTCGTTAGCGCTTAAGTGTATGGGCCAAACGACAATCCAACAACTCACTTCTTATGTATCAAGCACAGAGTGTTACGCAACTAGAAAATCAACATAAAAACATCAAGATGTACGTAGACGTATTCAACAAGGTGCGATATCAAACAACAGGAGAACCGAATTAAGGTTTGCCAACCTAACTCAAATTTGCGATGAAAAACATCGCTTAGTTCAGCTTATCTGACCAGTGCTATTGCTGCACTCCTGTGCAACTGCTACTGTCTTGGGTTATGACCTAAGATAAATCTCTGTAGGGCATCGATAATAACAATTAATGGGGTCAATATGAGAAGAAAAACCATCAACAATACCGTTGCGCGTCGTCGTACTTTGCTAAAAATTCGTCATCGCCGTATTTTAAATCGTCAAAAACTCTTCTTTACTTTTATTCAGTCTCAGGATTAATCCTGTCACGTTAATCGTCACTTACCCAATAGCTTGCTGCGCCTTTTGAGCCTGTTTCAGGGCTTTTTTCTCTTCCCTGCGACGTTTAAAAAAACGACTCAATTGCGCGCTACAAGCATCGGCCAGCACCCCTGATGTGACTTCAACTTGGTGATTAAACGCCGGATGTTGCAATAAATTCACCACAGTACCCGCTGCACCCGTTTTTTCATCGCGTGCGCCAAATACCACACGAGCAATTCTGCTATGCACCATAGCGCCCGCACACATAGCGCAAGGTTCAAGCGTGACATATAAAGTCACATCTAAAAGACGGTAGTTTTCGACCAAACGCCCCGCTTCCCGCAGACATAAAATTTCCGCATGGGCGCTAGGATCGTGTTGGCTAATGGATAAATTATAACCCGTCGCAATCTGCTGACCGTCTTTGACCAATACCGCACCTACTGGCACTTCGCCCTCGGCCTCGGCTTTTTCTGCCATCTCCATCGCGACTTGCATCCAATGTTCATCTTGCTGAGATTGTTCGTCTTGTTGCGTTTGCACCACTTACACCTTTATCTCTTTTAGCAAAAAATAAAGCCGGATTATATCAGTCAAGCACAGATATTTCACGGCTGAGTCATTAGCCTAAGTTAATCCATCGAACAACAAAAAAGGCGCACTAGGCGCCTTTTAATCGTTAATTCAAATAATTAACTTATTCCCATTCGATAGTCGCTGGCGGCTTGCCAGAGATATCGTAAACCACACGGGAAATGCCATCGACTTCGTTAATGATACGGTTTGATACGCGACCTAAGAAATCATAGGGCAGATGTGCCCAATGGGCTGTCATAAAATCGATTGTTTCCACTGCGCGCAGTGATACAACCCAGTCATATTTACGGCCATCACCCATCACGCCAACAGAGCGTACAGGTAAGAACACAGTAAAGGCTTGGCTGACTTTATTGTATAAGTCGGCTTTATGCAGTTCTTCGATGAAAATAGCATCGGCGCGGCGCAGCAAGTCACAGTATTCTTTCTTCACTTCACCTAATACACGCACACCAAGACCGGGTCCAGGGAACGGGTGACGATAAAGCATGTTGTATGGCAGGCCTAACTCAAGACCAATTTTACGCACTTCATCTTTAAACAGTTCACGCAGAGGCTCGACTAAACCGAGTGCCATATCGGCTGGCAAACCGCCAACGTTATGGTGAGATTTAATCACATGGGCTTTGCCTGTGGCACTGCCGGCAGATTCAATCACGTCTGGATAAATCGTGCCTTGCGCTAACCATTTGGCATTGGCGCATTTTTTCGATTCTTCATCGAAAATTTCCACGAATACGCGGCCGATGATCTTACGCTTAGCTTCTGGATCGGCTTCGCCTTTCATCGCATCGAGGAAACGGTTTTCCGCATCAACGTGGATGATATTCAGGCCGAAATGATCGCCAAACATTTCCATCACTTGCTCGGCTTCATTCAAACGTAATAAACCGTTATCAACGAATACGCAGGTCAGTTTTTTACCGATAGCACGGTGCAGCAACATAGCCACAACAGAAGAATCAACACCGCCCGATAATCCTAAAATCACTTCATCATCACCGATTTGCTTCTTCAAGCGCTCAATCGCATCTTCGATGATAGAGGAGGGTTTCCAGTTAGCCGCACAGCCACAAATGTCTAAGGCAAAGTGCGATAACATGCGCATACCTTGGCGAGTGTGGGTCACTTCTGGGTGGAACTGTACGCCGAAGAATTGCTTCTCTTCGTTTGCCATAGCGGCAAATGGACAAGTGTCCGTTTTAGCGACCGCCACAAACCCTTCAGGAATAGCCGACACTTTATCGCCGTGGCTCATCCATACGTCGAGTAAGGGTTTGCCGTCACTGCTAACCGCATCTTCAATGCCTTTGAATAGCAATGAATCTGTCAGCATTTCAATTTGAGCGTAGCCGAATTCACCTTCGCCCACACCTTGAATCACTTTACCGCCCAACTGCTCAGACATAGTCTGCATGCCGTAACAAATGCCCAGTACCGGCACTCCTGCGGTAAAGACGTATTCAGGCGCACGCGGCGAGTTTTCAGCCGTGACACTTTCTGGTCCACCCGCAAGAATAATGCCGTTCGGGGCAAATTCGCGGATTTGGGCTTCGGTGACATCCCAAGCCCATAATTCACAGTAAACGCCGATTTCACGGATACGACGGGCAATCAGTTGAGTGTACTGGGATCCAAAATCGAGGATCAGTATCTTGTGCTCATGAATATCGCTCATGGGTAACCTTTATCTCATCTATTGTTTTAACATTGCTCAAAGCAGCGATTGCCAGCTTTAAGTATTGGATCAAACGTTTTACAAAGAGGCGGCTTACGCCGCCCCTCTTATCAAACGATTAAGAACCTGAACGGTAGTTCGGCGCTTCTTTCGTGATAGTCACATCATGTACATGGGATTCGCCCATGCCCGCTGAAGTCACTTTCACAAATTGGGCTTTTTCATTCAGCTCTAGAATGGTGGCGCAACCTGTTAATCCCATACAAGAACGTAGACCGCCCATATGTTGATGGATGATTTCCTTCAACTTGCCTTTATAAGGCACGCGCGCTTCTACACCTTCGGGGACTAACTTATCGGCAGCATTGTCCGATTGGAAATAGCGGTCAGAAGAACCTTGAGACATAGCGCCTAATGAACCCATACCACGGTAGGATTTATAGGCACGGCCTTGATATAACTCAGTTTCGCCCGGAGCTTCCTCAGTTCCCGCAAACATTGAACCCGCCATGATGCAAGATGCACCCGCGGCTAATGCTTTGGCTAAATCGCCAGAGAAACGAATGCCGCCATCGGCAATCACAGGAATACCTAGGCTCTTCATGGCTGCAGCGGCATCGGATACAGCAGTAATTTGTGGTACGCCCACGCCTGTCACGATACGAGTCGTACAGATAGAACCTGGGCCAATACCCACTTTAACTGCGTTAACACCCGCTTCGACTAAGGCTAATGCACCTTCTGCCGTGGCAACGTTACCACCGATAATTTGCAAATCAGGATGTTTAGCGCGAGTTTCACGAATGCGTTGTAAAACGCCTTCGGAATGACCGTGGGAAGAATCGATAAGTAAAACGTCAACACCGGCTTTAACCAGAGCGTCAACACGCTCTTCATTACCAGCACCCGCACCTACGGCGGCACCAACACGTAAACGGCCTAACTCATCTTTACAGGCATTCGGTTTACGTTCGGCTTTTTCGAAGTCTTTAACTGTGATGAGGCCTTTCAGCTTATAGTTATCATCGACCACTAACACTTTTTCGATACGATGTGAGTGCATCAATTTTTGCACTTCATCTAATTTAGTGCCTTCGGCAACAGTGACTAAACGCGCTTTAGGCGTCATCACTTCTTCTACCGTTTTGCTCCAATCTGTCACGAAACGTACGTCACGGCCAGTAATGATACCGACCAGCTCGTTGGCTTCATTGACCACGGGATAACCGGCAAAACCATTCTTCAGTGTTAACACTTTCAGATCGGCTAAGGTCGTTGATGGAGTCACAGTCACAGGTTGTTGAACCACGCCCGCTTCGTAAATTTTTACTTTACGAACTTCTTCGGCTTGTTTTTCAATACTCATGTTTTTATGAATAAAGCCTAAACCACCTTCCTGCGCCATCGCGATCGCAAGACGAGCTTCGGTAACTGTGTCCATAGCGGCAGACACAAGTGGGATATTCAATTCAATGGTATTGGTCAGGCGAGTTTTTAGAATGGCGGTATTTGGGAGTACAGTCGAATGCGCAGGAACAAGCAACACATCGTCAAAAGTAAGCGCTTCTTTAATTAAACGTAGCATATGCAACATCTCCCCAGTTGAGTAGGATTTAGAGGTGAAATATTGCGGCGGGATTATACCTTGCATATCGCCACTGGTAAATGGAAAATAGTAAATATCCCCATTTTATTGAGTTATTCGATGCAAGGCACCAAAAACAACATTTATACTGTCTCGCGGCTCAATGGTGAAGTCAGGCAAATCCTCGAGGGGCAACTGGGTAAAATCTGGCTCAATGGCGAAATATCCAACTTTTCCTCCCCCAGCTCAGGGCATTGGTATCTCACCTTAAAAGACCACTCTTCGCAGATCCGTTGCGCCATGTTTAAGGGCCGTAACCAAACGGTCAGCTTTAAGCCCATCAATGGTCAGCAAGTGCTGGTCAAAGGCGCGATCAGCGTTTATGAACCCAGAGGCGACTATCAATTATTAATTGAGTCCATGCTGCCCGCTGGGGATGGATTACTCGCCCAGCAGTTCGATGCACTCAAGATGAAGCTCGCAGCCGAAGGCTTATTCGCCGCCGACACCAAAAGATTGCTACCCAAAAATATTCAACGCATTGGCGTTATTACGTCACCTACGGGTGCGGCGATCCGTGATGTTTTACATGTATTGGCAAGGCGCGATCCTTCGATTGAAGTCATTATCTATCCGACCCAAGTTCAGGGCGAAACCGCGGCGCAGAGTATTTGTCAGGCAATCAATATCGCCAACCAACGTTTAGAAGTCGATGTATTACTGCTCACCCGCGGCGGCGGTTCGCTTGAGGATTTGTGGTGTTTTAACAGCGAAGCCCTCGCCCACACGATTTATAACAGCGCCCTGCCCATTGTCAGCGCCGTCGGCCACGAGGTTGATACGACTATCAGTGATTATGTTGCTGATATCCGCGCCCCAACACCCTCTGCGGGCGCGGAGCTATTATCACAAGACAGTGATAATAAGGCGCAAAAACTCGCCACAGCCTTATCGCGCCTGCAACAAAGCGCGAAACATTATCAGCTTAAACAAGAAAGACGACTTAGTTTGCTAGAGCACAGACTGCAACGCCAAGACCCTAAACGGACTTTGCAGCAGTTCGAACAAAGATTCGATGAGATGCAATTACGACTAGAGTCCGCGCTGTCGAATCGCTTGCATCTGCTCAGCCGCCGTCAGCAGTTGCTCGCAAGCCGCCTTGAACAGCAATCTCCCAAGCATAAACTCGCCATTGAGGGTAACCGCTTAAGTTATCTTGCGAGCCGCTTACAGGATGCATTGCAGGACAAACTCACCCAAAGTGAACAGCGGATAAAATACGCGGCCCATCAACTCGAAACCGTCAGTCCGCTTGCCACTTTAAGCCGTGGTTACAGCATTACCACTGACATCCACAATCAAGTGGTCGACTCTGCTGATAAACTGGCCATAGGTGATAGTTTGCAGACCCGCTTGCGCCATGGACAAGTGATTTCAACCGTCACTCAGATAAAGCCGCTCGAATAAATCTACATGACGCTGAAATAGTCTTAAAACACAAAAGGAACCCTAAGGTTCCTTTTGTTTCAAATGTGTCTGGTAAAAAACACTATTTGGTTTTTCTGTCTTTGATATGGCTTTGTGCGCGTTTGCGACGGCGCTCTTGGCTCATAGTTAACTTCTCAGTCTTGTTTTCAAATGGGTTATCACCCTCTTGGAAACGTAGCTGGATTGGCGTACCCACCACTTTCAACGAACGACGGAAGTAGTTCATCATGTAACGCTTGTACGAGTCAGGCAGTCTACTCACTTGGTTACCGTGAATGACCACGATTGGCGGATTGTAACCACCGGCGTGAGCGTATTTAAGCTTCACACGGCGACCATTCACTAATGGCGGCTGGTGATCGTCCTGCGACATTTGCATAATACGAGTCAACATAGAAGTGCTGACGCGGCGTGTGGCACTGTCGTAAGCTTCTTCAATCGATTCAAATAAATGGCCAACACCAGTACCGTGCAGCGCCGAAATAAAGTGAATACGGGCAAAGTCGATAAAACCAAGACGACGGTCAAGCTCGCTTTTCACACGATCTTTAATCCCTTGGTCGATACCATCCCACTTGTTGACGGCAATAACCAAAGCGCGACCCGCATTGAGTGCGAAACCCAACAGACCTAAATCTTGTTCGGCAATCCCTTCACGGGCATCGATGATAAGCAACACCACGTTAGCATCTTCAACCGCTTTCAAGGTCTTGATCACTGAGAATTTCTCAATGACTTGATGTACTTTACTGCGGCGACGAACACCCGCAGTATCGATAATCACGTACTCGCGACCTTCGCGTTCCATTGGAATGTAAATACTGTCACGGGTCGTACCGGGTTCATCAAATACCACGACACGCTCTTCACCTAGAATACGGTTAGTCAGGGTTGACTTACCGACGTTAGGTTTACCTATGATCGCCAGCTTGATAGGTAAATCTTGCAGACGCTTTTGCTCAGCTTCGGCTTCTTCTTCGGTATATTCACGCTCTTCAGTAACTTCGTCTTCACCTTGACGCACAATGCCCATCGCTTCGGCATAAGGGGTCAGCGCGTATTCGATCATATTAGTCACGCCGCGTCCTTGAGACGCCGCCATTTGGTAAACTTCACCTAGACCTAAAGACCAAAACTCGGCACAAGCTGAATCGGCATCAATACCGTCAACTTTGTTAGCAACCACAAAGGTGGTTTTTTGACGGCTACGTAAGTGCTGTGCAATCGACAGATCCGCAGCGGTTAAACCCGCGCGCGCATCGGTCATAAATAGAACGACATCGGCTTCTTCAATGGCAGCAAGGGATTGCTCAGCCATTTTCGTCTCGATCCCTTCTTCAGTGCCATCGATACCGCCGGTATCGACCACAATGAACTCATAGCCGGATAAGAATGCTCGACCATATTTACGGTCACGTGTTAGGCCAGGAAAGTCAGCAACCAGCGCATCACGCGTGCGCGTAAGACGATTAAATAGGGTGGATTTACCGACGTTCGGCCGACCAACAAGGGCCACTACAGGGATCATGATTTTGCCTCTAAAAAACTTTTCAATAAAAAGCCCCCGGAACACACTTCCAGGGGCTCAGCAAGGATAACACTTTTAACTATGGAAGTGTTACAACAGCCAACTTTCCGCTGCGACCTTGAACATAGATTTTATCATCCACCACTAACGGCTGGCTGTATAATCCTGAGCTGTCCACTTGGACACGACCCACAATCGTCCCTGTACTGCGATCGATGAAGTGTAAATAACCTTCGAAATCACCCACAACTAAATAGTCTTTATACACAGCAGGAGATGTCAGAGTGCGGTTAGCTAACTCAGAATTACTCCACAGTTCCAAACCGTTACGTTTATCAACTGAGTAGATACGGCTGTGATCGTCAACTAAGTACAAGCTTAGGCCCGCTGATGCTAACTCGTTAAAGCTAGAATACTTACGTGTCCACACAACTCGACCCGTGCGCAGTTCCATCGACACTAAGTTACCGTTGTAGCTCACCGCATATAAATTGTCGCCAAGGATCAAGGGGGTCATATCCACGTCGGCCATACGCGTAAACTCGTTACCGCCCGTTGGATTGTAAATCGCCTGTTCCCACGCAGCTTGACCATTGTTTTTAATCACAACAGCCACTTTGCCATCGGCGGTACCTATGAAGAAACCACCCGCTTCGTAAGCTGCAGAACCTGTACCGCGCAGGGTCAGATTCGGCAATTGCATTTCATACACCCACAGCTTAGCGCCAGTATCAACGTTAAACGCTTCGAGTGAACCAGAGCTGGTACTGACCACCACGACGTCATCGGCCACAGTGGGAGCAGACAGTAATTCACCGCCCGCAACGACATGCCATAACACTTGACCATCTTCAGCGTTCAGTGCAGCAAGCAGCCCACTTTCACCACCTAAAAAGACTTTATTACGCGCAGCAGTCACACCAGCAGCAATACGCGCACCTTTATTTTTAGCTAAAGCGTTATCACGAAACTCTTCGCTGAAATCTTTAGTCCAAACGCGCTCGCCAGTGGCCTCATCGAAGGCAACCACTTCACCATAACGGTCGGCGGCAAAAATTTTTCCATAACTAACGGCGGGGGCGAGGCGAGAATAATAATCACCAACACCATTGCCGACAGAGGTGCTCCAACTCACTTCAGGAAACACTGTCGCCTGAATGGCAGTTAACTCACTTACCGGTTCTTCTTCGACATCGCTCGACGAACAGGCGGATAACATGGCCAGACTTAATCCAGCGGCTAGCAGGTTTTTGCACCAAGACTTCATCAAGGGATCCCTTATGCCTGATTTAGGCTATCAAGTTTGATTTTAAGCGCAGGGCTTGTCACCACACCACCATTGTCCATGGCAGCTTGATAAGCTGTTTTTGCCTTCTCAACTTCACCTTGACGAACTAATAAATCACCTTTCAACTCATCGCGCTGAGCAAAGAAAGCTTTATCTGTTACTTGATCTAAGGTCGCTAGAGCTGCATCAATTTGACCTTGCTCTGCTTGTACTCGTGCTAAACGCAAAGTCGCAATCACATCTAAACCAGCACCGGGTTTAGCCGCAATCACCTTGTTCAAAGCATCAATCGCTTTTGGATAATCCTTCGCTTCTACCGCAGTTTTGGCCACAATCAGTTCTAACAAGGCTTGATAGCCCTTTTGATCGTGATTTTTAGAAAACTCGGCGACACCCGCAAGCATTGCGGCTTCATCGGCAGATTTAGTGGTCAAATTTTGGAACGCTTTTGAAGCTTCTTCCGCTTGCGCCACTTTAACGTCAGAATAATAATTCCACGCATATAAGCCGCCTAAACCCACTACGGCACCGATTAAAATTGAATTTCCGTAATCTTTCCAGAACTGCTTGATAGCATCAACTTGTTGTTCTTCTGTGCTATAAATTTCCACGCGCACGTCCCCTTTATTTGATCAGTTCAGCCAAAAATGCGCCTAAGGCACTTCGAGCTACCCGTTGTTGTTCGATGTCATTGCGTAAATGTTTAACCGTAACCATACCTTCGGCAAGTTCATCTTCACCTATTAGTAGTGCCACACTCGCACCGCTTTTGTCGGCACGCTTCATTTGTTTCTTCACGTTACCGCCGCCACAGTGACTCATCACTTTAAGGTTTGGCAGTGCGTTACGTAATTCCTGCGCGACCTTGATGGCTTCAACCAGACAGCTATCACCCATGGCCGTGACATACACATCCACTTCTGGCGGAATATCTTTGGTCAGCTCTAAGGTTTCAAGCAGCAAGACAATGCGCTCTAAGCCCATAGCAAAACCGACCGCTGGAGTATCTTTACCACCTAACTGGGCGACTAAACCATCGTAGCGACCACCCGCAAGTACAGTACCTTGTGAGCCTAAACTAGATGTAACCCATTCAAATACAGTACGATTATAGTAATCTAAACCACGTACTAGACGCGGATTAATGGTGTATTTGATACCCACTGCGTCAAGTAGTTCACGTAATTGTGAAAAATGTGTCTTCGATTCTTCACCGAGAAAATCCATTAACTCTGGTGCATCAACCAATATGGCTTGGACATTTTGATCTTTTGAATCCAATACTCGCAGCGGATTGCTGTACATGCGACGCTTACTGTCTTCATCGAGCGCATCTTTATGCAGCTCTAAAAACGCTATTAAGGCATCACGATAAACAGCGCGCTCAGCAGGATCACCTAAGGTATTTAGCTCTAACGAGACGTGCTCGCTAATACCGAGTTTTTCCCACAGACGTGCCGATAGCATTAGGACTTCAGCATCAATATCAGCCGAGCCAATGCCATACACTTCAACGCCAAATTGGTTAAACTGACGATAACGGCCTTTTTGTGGGCGTTCGTGGCGGAACATAGGACCCATATACCAAAGACGTTGCTCTTGGTTATATAGCAGACCGTTTTCGTTACCTGCACGCACTGTCGACGCGGTACCTTCTGGGCGCAGCGTTAAGCTATCACCGTTATTATCTGCGAAGGTATACATTTCTTTTTCAACAATATCAGTTACTTCACCGATAGAGCGTTTAAAAAGATCGGTATTTTCCACTATTGGAGTGCGGATTTCGCTGTAACCGTAAGCACTGACGCTCGAACGTAGTACCGCTTCCACTTTTTGCCATAGAGGACTTTGAGTTGGCAGAATGTCATTCATTCCGCGAATCGCTTGGATCTGTTTTGCCACTGTATCGACTCGTCCGATTTCGCTAAATTAATAAAAATGTCACGCATTATAGGCTTTTGAGCGTAAAACGTAAAACGACCCCGTCGGTTTCGGGGCCTAGCTCAACATCATTAGGCGTAATCTATGCCCAAATGCGGGTACATATTACTCAGTTGTGTCTTTGATTTGAATACGGTTCGCCATTTGACTGGCTTTTGCGCGAATTTTCGCTTCGAGGGAATCGACAATGTTGTCGTTGTCAAAACGTTCTTTTTGACGTTCACCCTCATCATAGTAACCGCTCTTATTGTGCCCACCCGTTAAACCGATGTGCGACACTAAGGCTTCACCTGGGCCGTTAACTACGCAGCCGATAATAGACACATCCATGGCGGTAGTCACGTCTTCGAGGCGACGCTCTAACTCATTGACTGTACTGATCACATCGAACTCTTGACGAGAACAAGATGGACAGGCAATGAAATTAATGCCACGGCTACGAATACGCAGCGACTTTAAAATGTCAAAACCGACTTTGATTTCTTCGACCGGATCAGCGGCCAAGGAAATACGTAGGGTATCACCTATGCCTTCAGCCAATAACATGCCTAAGCCTACGGCCGATTTCACTGAACCCGCGCGCGCGCCACCAGCTTCGGTAATGCCTAAATGCAGGGGTTGGCGAATTTGTTTTGCTAATAAACGGTAGGATTCGACCGCTAAAAATACATCGGAGGCTTTAACGCTGACCTTGAACTGATCAAAGTTCAATCTGTCCAGAATATCCACATGGCGCATAGCTGATTCGAGTAAGGCTTCAGGTGTGGGTTCTTTGTACTTGTCCATTAGATCTTTTTCTAATGACCCACCATTCACACCAATACGGATGGGAATATTATGGTCACGGGCACATTCCACCACGCTACGAATACGCTCTTCATTGCCTATATTACCCGGATTGATTCGAAGACAATCGACACCGTACTCGGCAACTTTTAAAGCAATGCGATAATCAAAATGAATGTCGGCCACTAAAGGAACATTGACCGCTTGCTTAATGAGTTTAAAGGCTTCAGCCGCATCCATAGTGGGTACAGAGATACGCACTATATCGGCACCGACTTTCTCTAAGGCACGAATTTGAGCAATTGTCGCTTCAACATCTGTGGTCTTAGTATTGGTCATTGACTGAACAGCAATCGGCGCCCCATCACCAATCGGTACATTACCCACATAAATGCGAGTGGAAGGACGTCTTTTTATGGGAGTTTCATTATACATGCTTAATACGCTCTATTTCGGTACGTGCTGCAGATCATTACGCGGTCGTTAGGCTTTAGGCAAGGTTAAACGCGCGACTCGTCCCTTGGGGAAATCCGCTAGGCTAACAATTTGTCCATCTAAGCTTAAAGTCGCTACATGGGGCGCACCTAAAATAACTTTAAACGGCGGTACACCGCTCACTTGCACTGTTGCGCCAGCGCCTTTAACACCATCGACTAACGCTTTACCTTTAGCATCAACAATGTTTATCCAGCAATCACCCGTCAACTGGACATCTATAATCGATTGTCCTGCAACAGCAACCAAAGTACTTGCTGCAGTGGCAGTGGTCGTTAATGTTGTGGTCGGTGAAGGCGTTGCACTAACAGGCTGTTGGACTACAGGAGCTGTAGCTTGCGGAACCGATGGCGTTGTCGTAGTGGCTGCGATTGCTGAACCACCATCTTCATTACTCGTATCAACGGTCTGAGGATAATTATTGTCCGTTGGTCCTGTGCTGACATCAATAGTGCTTGCATCAGTATCTTTAATTGGACCATCGATAGACATTGAGCCGTTTGCGGCAATCTCAGTCAAACGAGGACTGGCATCCGTTTCGGTCAATAACACATCACCTGGCAGCGTCTGATTCGCTGCTGCGACCTCTTCAGCAGTGGGTTGCGACACATCAATAGTGCTTAGCAAGGTCGTTTTTTGCATCCACCAGACGACTAACGAACCGAGTAACACTATGACGATAAAAATACTCAGCCAAGTTAAACGTGTATCGCGAGCTTGATATGTGGTTTTGCGTGAAAAACTTTGCATTGCAGGCTCAGTCACAACTGGCACTTGCTGCACAAGACAAGCTTCAATCAAAGCCGCATCGGCACTGACCATACGCGCGTAGTTTTTCACATAGCCACGTACATAAGTCGATGAGGCTATATTCGTAAAATTGTCAGCTTCAATATCTTCAATAATACGAGGACGTAGATGCAGCTTTACAGCGGCATCTTGAATACTAATGCCCATTTTTTCGCGGGCGGCTTTTAATAAAGTACCAAGCGTGACATCTAGCGCGACTGATTGCGGTGCTACCGACTCAACTGGCGCATTGGTTTCATGATCTTTCATTGATGCAAATTAACTCTGTATTGCTTGGCCTGAGGTGATGCTGGGAATTTGGCAAGCAATAAAATACCAAATCTCTTCACAGCGGCATCATCATTCACTGCCTGCTCTATTTTGATCCCGAGCGCTAAACTTTCTGGAGTTTGCTCAGCCACTTGGTGATAGCGCGCTAATTGGTTTCGCGCCTGAATAAAATCACCTTGATCGACTTCTAACTCTGCCAACTCCAGTAATGACACCGAGCGTCTCGGGTCATACTTTAACGCCATCTGAAAATACTGTCGTGCCTTTTCTGCTTGTCCTGCTTCGCGACTACAAAGACCTAAGTTCTCATAGCTTGAGGCAGTGCGCGTATATTTGGGCATTTCAATTGCGGCCAAAAACATTTTTTCAGCTTTGTTGTATTGCTTTTGTTGGCACAAAAACACCCCGAAATTATTCATGGAATCGCCAGAGGCGTCCTTAGTACTAATGGCATTCATGTACGACTCTTCGGTACGCACTAAATCGCCCACGGTTTGATAGTAATAAGCCAGAGCGGTATGCACATCTTCGAGCTCTGGAGCATATTCTAATGCTTTATCAAGATTGTATTTGGCTTGTTCCGTGCTACCTCGATTTAAATAGGTTAAACCGAGCTGCATCCGCTCTCTTGCGGCGGCGACTTTGTCTAACTTTCGTTCCGAAACAGGAATATCTGTCCCAGTATAAGTACGCTCAGTGACGCAGCCTGTCATCAATAATGACAGGCTTAAAATCAACGAAAACCTTGGCAATCCATGCTTCATGGGCAAGCCTATAAATCTGTGCAAACAAAGAGTTAATTCATTGTGACTGAAATCTGGTTTTCTTGCATGCGTTTTTTCGCTAAACGTTTCGTTCTGTCGCGAATATCACCAGCTAACTGACCGCAAGCGGCATCAATGTCATCACCACGGGTTTTACGTACAATGACAGTAAAACCGTATTCCATAAGAACCTTAGAAAAACGGTCGATACGTGAATTAGATGAGCGGCCATAAGGCGAGCCAGGATACGGATTAAATGGGATCAGATTCACCTTACAAGGTGTATCTTTCATTAACTTAGCTAACTCATGGGCTTGATCTGTGCTGTCGTTGATATGATCTAGCATCACATATTCAACTGTCACGCGGCCGCGGTTAGCATTTGATTTAGCAATATAGCGACGAATACCCGCTAAAAACTCATCCAGCGGATACTTTTTATTGATCGGGACCAGAATGTCACGCAACTCATCATTGGGTGCATGAATACTGACAGCAAGTGCCACATCGATGGCATCGCCCAGTTTATCTAACGCTGGCACTACGCCTGATGTTGATAAAGTCACGCGGCGCTTTGATAAACTAAAACCAAAATCATCGAGCATGATGTCCATCGCAGGGATCACATTGGCTAAATTGAGTAATGGCTCACCCATGCCCATCATCACGACGTTAGTGATCGGACGCTCGCCCGTGTCTTTTGCAAATCCTAAAAAGTGCGACACGCGCCAGATTTGGCCGACGATTTCAGAAACCGTTAAGTTACGGTTAAAACCTTGCTGACCCGTCGAGCAGAAAGTACATTCCAGCGCACAGCCAACCTGTGAAGATACACACAAGGTCGCACGATCATCCTCAGGAATATAAACCGTTTCCACTTCTTGGCCTTGGCCAACATTAATTGCAAATTTTATCGTACCATCGGTCGATTTTTGGAAACTCGAAATTTCTGGTGCAACGATCTCGCAGCGGGCCGCCAACTTTTGACGTAACACTTTGTTGATGTTGGTCATCTCTTCGAAGTCACTGACACCAAAATGATATAGCCATTTCATGAGCTGATCGGCACGAAAGGGTTTTTCACCCATTTCCGCAAATAATGCGCGCATCGCCTTACGATCAAGGTCTAATAAATTGATCTTCTTTTCACTCATATAGCTAACCTCAACACCAAAAACCGGATCCTGCAACAGGGCGGCGAATTATACAGACGCAAATAAATTTTAGCCAGTAACTCAATTCACCTATGATAGAATCTCCACGGGCTAATATTGGCCTAAAATACGGAGTTGTAATTCCACCTATATGTTAACCCTCATCATTATAGTGCTTGTCGCTGTTGCTGTTTCTTTTCTGTGCAGTGTGTTCGAAGCTGTTCTGTTATCGGTTACCCCAAGTTATATCGCATCACTCGAACAAACTGACAGTGCCGCAGCCGCGCGCTTGCGTAGATTGAAAGAGAATGTCGAAGCCCCTTTGGTGTCAATCCTTACCCTAAATACTATCGCTCATACCGTCGGTGCCGCCGTTGCAGGTGCGCAAGCGGCTAAAGTATTTGGTGACGATATGTTAGGTGTTTTCTCGGGCGTATTAACCTTTATTATCCTGTTTTTCTCAGAAATCATTCCTAAATCATTGGGTGCAAACCATTGGCGTCGCCTCGCACCAAGTGTTTCTGTTGCCGTGCTGTGGATGAAGCGTACCACTAAACCGCTGATCTGGATGTCACAGCAAGTCACTCGCCTAATGGGCAAAGGTGATGAAGGCCACTACATACGCCAAGAGATGAGTGCTATGGCCAAAATTGGCCATGAATCCGGCGAGCTTGATGAGCAAGAGTCAAAAATTTTGACGCAAATGCTGAAGGTGCGAGATATGCCAGTCACGGCGATCATGACGCCGCGCACTGTGATGTTTTCTTTACCCATAGATCTCACCCAAAATGAGTTTGTGCGCCAATACCGCGACAAGCCTTTTACCCGAATTCCAGTTTACGACCAAGATCATGATGATGTGATTGGTTACATTACCCGCACCGATGTATTGCTAGCAGAGCGTTACACGCCAGAAGCACCGATTGGTGAACTTAAACGAAGTTTATTTGTGGTGCCTGAAACCGCAAAAATACTGCCACTTTTTGAGCGTATGATTAAACGTAACACCCAAATTGCGATGGTGGTCGACGAGTACGGCAGTAGCCAAGGTATCGTAACTCAAGAAGATATAATCGAATCTATGTTAGGATTAGAGATTGTCGATCTAAACGACCCCGCGACCGATATGCAGCAATTGGCACGTAAACTTTGGACTAAGCGCATGAAGCAAAAAGGCATTCGCCTATCCGATGACGGTGATTTTGAAGCCGCATCCGATGATGACGAAGCCAAATCCGGCTGAAGGCTAACCAAGTTTAGTGCTTGTTAATATAAAGGGAGCCTAGCTCCCTTTATTCTTTTAGAATGCAGATAACTCAGAACCCTCTGAAACTCGCATTTTCAGGTTGCTTGGGTATATACTCACCCGCCGTAATAGAGGTAAGTTATGACACAGAGCTACACACTCTCACTCGCGCACATTAATGACACCCATTCGAATTTTGAACCCTGCCGCGTCCAATTTAGCCTTAACATAGGCCAACATAAGCTAGATGTGACCAGCCATAGTGGTGGTTATGCCCGCATCGGCCATCACATCACAAAAGCGCGTCACACCGCTGCACAAACCAATACGCCTTTTATTTTCCTGCATGGTGGTGACAGCTTCCAGGGCACGCTATATTTCAGCCATTTTAAAGGTAAGGCCAACGCCCACTTACTCAATCTGTTAGCTCCTGATGCTATGGTCATTGGCAACCACGATATCGATGAAGGGAACGCCAGACTTGCCGAGTTTGCCAAGCAAATTGATTTCCCATTGC
Source organism: Shewanella sp. M16 (assembly GCF_018224605.1). Taxonomy (NCBI): domain Bacteria; kingdom Pseudomonadati; phylum Pseudomonadota; class Gammaproteobacteria; order Alteromonadales; family Shewanellaceae; genus Shewanella; species Shewanella sp. M16. The sequence continues at coordinate 48,372 of NZ_JAGTUL010000027.1, forward strand.
TTGCGGGCAATATGGATTTAAGCCAAGAAGATCTCAACAAACCCGGTTGTCTGCGAGGTTTGCCTAATATCTTGGATTATGATCATGAGCAAAAACACGCGAAATACCTGCTTAAGCCCTTCCACGATAAGACCTTAGCCATTGTCGGTATTACCTTAGATCAGATGAAAGAGATCGCTCGTCCCGATCCCGACACCCATTTTGTCGATGCTATCGCCACTACTGCGCGCACGGTTGAGCACCTTAAAAATCAAGGTATTAAGCATATTATCGTGCTCAGTCACTTAGGCTTAGATCAGGATAAACGCCTCGCGGCCGAAGTCGATGGTATTAGCCTTATCGTCGGCGGTCACACGCATACGCTACAGGGGGATTTTCGCGCCTTAGGTTTGAGCAACCTGCCCTACGGTGAAGTCATCAATAACACGCCCATAGTGCATGCGGGTAAGTATGCCGAAGTCGTCGGCTTAGCCGAGGTAGTATTTGACGCTGATGGGAAAGTGCTGAATTTAAAGGGCGGCAACTATTTCATGCTGGATCAACACTTTATCTTAAGTGCTAACACGGCCGTCGATAACCAAGATTACCAAGCTGTGCGCCAGCAGCTTAATCAGCATCCAAATATCTTTTGGGATGATGCCGATGCCGATATCGATGGCGTGATCCGAGATATCTATAAACCCGCTATCGCAGAGATGGAAAACAAAGTGTTAGCACTGGTGCCAAAAAACTTAGTCCATACCCGCTTACCCTCTAAAGCCCTGCCCCACGGCAGTGAAATAGCACCTTGGGTGAGTCGCAGCATGTTCCAAGAAGCTAAGCTTGTCGACCCTAGGGTGAACTTTGCTCTGCATAATGCTGGCGGTGTGCGCCAATCGGTGGCCCAAGGACAATTGACACTAGCCGATGTGATGGGGCAATTACTCCCCTTCGAATTACCATTAGTTAAGTATGAAATTCAAGGTCAATTCCTCTATCAAGCGCTCGAATCGGCGATTAACGCGGCAACCAACAACAGTGTCCGTGGCACAGGTGCAGGCAGCTTCCCCTACACTTACGGCCTACGGTATTACTACGATGGGCGACGCCCACTGGGTGAGCGTTTATTCAGACTAGAGATGATGCAGCAAGACAGCCAATCACTATGGTATCCCGTTGAACCTGAGTCACTTTACGTAGGAGTTTCAACATCTTATACCGCCGCTGGTAAAGAAGGTTATTCTCCATTGCTGCAAGCCCGCTGGCAGGAGTCGATGGAGTCACTGACTTTGCCACAGGCCTTTATTCGATTCTTGAATCGCTCACCGAATTTGTCTGATTTATTGTCACAGCATGTGCATTACACCAGCCACAGCCAACGTATAGGTTAGGCGCTATGATCCTCATGGCGTAAGCACTAATGCTGTGAGGAACAAAGTGAGTGGCTGCTTACAAAGCGCTAAACAAACCTGAGCTTAAAATTGCCAATCACATTGCGGTAAACGCGCAGTAAACCAATCCTGCGCCTTGCCTTCAGCATATTTACGCCATGCCATAAACACAGCTTGCGTTGGGCGCGGCATTTCCACATGACAAGCCACTAGGCTTCCCGCCGCCAACGCATCTAAGATCAAGTGCTTTGGAATGTAACCCACACCTAATCCCAATTGCTGCGCCTTAATTTTGGTCTGCATATTCGGCACACGGATCACTTGGCGACTATCAAATAAACCACTTGATCGCTGTGCTAAGGCGGTCGAACTATCTGCCACCACAATAGAAGGAAATTGCAACAATGCCTCGGTCGGAATTGGGCCAGCATGTTGCGCCAATGGGTGTGCGGGATTTAAAGCAAATACAAACTCCAACTCCCCAATTTCAACCACATGATATTGGCCTTTGGGCAACTCCCCTGTTACGCCGATGGCGATATCGGCACGACCAGAATAGAGCGCATCCCAGCCGCCACCTAAGGACTCTTCGCTGATATTCACAGTCACTTGCTTACCCAGCTCAGTAAACTCACCAATCAACTGCAGCAGGGGTAAATCCGGCACCACTGTATCTATGGCTAAGGTCAATGAAGACTCCCAGCCTGTCTCGAGTTGACGCACCGCCTCTTCGAGCCTTGATGTTGCCGCAAGGATTTCTCTGCCTTGGCGCAGCACAAGTTGACCGACTAAGGTCAGCTCGGTGCGCTGGCCCTTACGTTCAAATAATTTTGTACCTAAGTCGCTTTCTAGTTTCTGCACTGTGTAGGTCAGTGCCGACGGCACCCGAAACAAAGACTCGGCAGCAGCAGAAAAACTGCCTTTTTTATCAATAGCATCGAGCACGATTAATCCATCGAGACTAATAGATGGCAACATAAAAACCTCATGTTCAAATTATTTGAAGTAGACATTGAAAATGTTCCGATTTTCTTTGCCAAAGGTCAAGTCTACACTGCTTAGCAATGGAGAGGTTCTGCGGAACTGCAGCCAAACTGACTTAAGACTGAGTGAACAATACACTTAACTATTCGTTAAATAATTTGAAATGAGGAATATCCCATGAAAGCACTGATCACAAAAACACTCAAATCAGCCCCGAGTTTTGCCCCACTGGCACTGCGCATTCCTATCGGGATCATCTTAATCGCCCATGGTTCACAAAAACTGTTTGGCTGGTTTGGCGGTTACGGCTTAGAAGGCACCGGACAATGGATGGCATCCATTGGTTTGACACCAGGTTACTTAATGGCATTGACGGCAGGTTCAAGTGAATTCTTCGGCGGCGTGTTCCTGTTGCTCGGCCTGCTGACTCGCCCAACGGCCCTCGTCTTGTCATTCACTATGGTTGTGGCGATTTTCTCGGTACATATAGGCAACGGTCTGTTCCTTGCCAATAACGGTTACGAATTTGGTCTCGCCCTATTAGCAGCCACAGTCTCATTGACGGTGTCAGGTGCTGGCAAATTCGCTGTAGATAACCTATTCGCTAACCGCATCAAATAAAGGGGGAAGCAAGATGATCACATTAAGAAAAGCACAGGATCGCGGTCAAGCAGACTTAGGCTGGCTAAAGAGTCAACATACCTTCTCTTTCTCTAGCTACTATGACCCAGAGCACATGGGGATATCATCCCTAAGAGTCATCAACGATGACAGAGTGGCACCCGGCGCAGGTTTTGATACCCATGGTCATAAAGACATGGAGATCATCAGTTACGTGATATCCGGCACTATCGCTCACAAGGATAGCTTCGGCAATATCAAAACCTTACCCGCAGGAGAGTTTCAACTGATGTCCGCAGGTAAAGGCATTTACCACAGCGAGTTTAATGCCTCTAAAACCGAGCCGCTGCACTTTTTACAGATTTGGATCCGCCCAGATACTTTAGGCAAAGATGCGGGTTATCAGCAAAAGGCATTCGAGCAAAGCTCACCACTGACGGCCGTGGTGACACCAAACGGTGAAAATGGCACGCTCAAAGTGCAACAAGATGCGACCCTATATCGTTTAGTGTTGAGTGAAGGCGAAAAAGTAACGATGAGTAGAAACGCCGCTCAAGCAAATCGTCATCTGTATGTTCAATTGATTGAAGGTACGTTGGATATCAATGGCACAACACTCACGGCTGGGGACGGCGCACATCTGACACAACTCGCGAGTGTCGACTTTACTGCGACAAGCGGCCCAGTTACCGCATTAGTGTTCGACTTGTCGCCTAACGCGTAATACAAATGATTTAACAAAGCGATTCAGTAATTCAGCTTCACTATTTATTAATTATTAGTTATTAGCAAACTACCAAGCAAACGATTGAATAAGTGATTAGATGCCAGCTTGATAAGCACTCACCGAGAAGCACTGCCACAAGTCATCTTTGGCAGTGTTGTTTATTGGCGCTTCTATGGCGATGTGATAAAGCCGTGCTAACGGCCTCGTTTAGCTAACCAGATCAGCACCTTGATAAGCTGAGTTAGAGGGCGAGCGTCATGCTGAAGTTAACCAACACTTGAGCTTGGCCCTGTGCTTTATCCGTCGCATTCAAAAAACGCTTATGTTCATTACGACGAATACTGCGAAATCCCTGTTTCTCAAAAAAAGGCCGCGCGAGATAGGATGCTTCAACCGTTAATCGTTTCAGCGCTAAGATTTTAACTTCTTCAAACAACGCAAAATACAAAGAGGTAGCCACCCCAGAACGGGCATATTCTGGATGAACAAACAAACATTCCACTTCAGCAGCGGCTTCAACATCGCTGTCGGTGCCTATCTTAAGATTGATAAAACCCACCAGCATATTATCGGTTTCGGCAACCCAAATAGTGGTTCCCTGTAAGCGTTCAAGCCAATAACTCTCGCTGCGGGTCTCACCTTCGATATAAGCCCATGCTGAGCGCTCGGCGAAGGAGTAAAACTCACCAGAACCTTGCATTACACTCGCCTCAAAGATTGCCGCCAGCTGCGAGACATCCGATGGCGTAAATAGTCGAATCTTCATTCTCAGCCCTCCATCTTGAATCATTAATTGACTTAGATTAACCGAATTCTAATTTAAGCTAAACAGTGCTGATTTAGTTAAATAGTGTCACTAAACGGCGTTAAGCTAATGTTTTACTGTGGAATACCTTACATCACTTTCTAGCTGAAACCATAGTAAACGCACGTTAAATATTCTTTCCTATATTCTTTTCCATATAGAAACCTGGGATCACTTGCCCAAGTTTTTGCTGATAACTGCGCTGTATTTGAATAAATCCCATCCGAGTAAACAACCCTTTAGAGAGATAAGATGCGTCCAAGCTCAAGCGCACATAGCCTTGTGCCTTAGCCCAAGCTTCTAAAACAAGATAAGCGCGCTCACCTAATCCCTTACCTTGATAATCTGGATGTATATATAAGCTATCTAAGTAACCTTGACGGGGGAAATGGGTTTCGACATTGATAAAACCGCAACAAACTGAAGAAGCAGTCGCTTCATCTATGGCTAAAACCACCCACGCCTTCGAGCGACGTAACCGTAAATCCCAATGTTTAGCCGATCTTGGCGCCGCAGACCAAGCCATAAGCTGCGCCTGCGCATAACGAACATGGGTAATGCTGTGCACGCAAAGGTGAAATAACTCACTCACTTCACGTGCATAACATGACTGATAAGGCTGGATCTCGAACTGTTCAAACGCTATCACTTGAGTGATCCCCTGCTGAGTAATAACGGCTAGAAAAATAGCCGCTATTTTGCCGCCTTTGTCCCCATCGAGATAGTCACAAACTCAGATTTAGCGGCATTGAACGCTAAAAACAAAAACGGCCTCGAAAGTATCGAAGCCGTTGAATTACAGAGGCGCTCAGGTTAGCGCACTCGATACTGCTGACTATTTCTTATCGATTTGGCCAACAAATAACAGTTTATCAAAGGTGCGGTTCAAGGTTTTGCTGGTGAATTCGTTCATCCACATTTGCTCAACCACAGCCACTTTATCGCCTTTGCTCACTTCAGTTTGAGGACCCGCGGCCCAAAAAGTGGTATCAGCTTCTTTAATCTGTACGTAGGTGTAACCACCACCGTTCATCGTATCAACAACAGTACCTTCGTGGGTGACACCCTGAGCCCAAGCACTTGACATGCCTAACGCTAAAGTCGCTACTGCCGCTAATTTTACCCATTTTGCCATCATGCCTGCGTTCCTTTTGTTTTGCTAATATGCTGCATTAAAGCACGCTAAAAACAATAAATCGCTAATCTCTATCACGAAATACAACACTTATCGCAAAAGCAGTATTTTTCTTAAAAGAAGGGAACTCATTTCAACAGCGGTTTTAGCATGCCTTCTAAGCCATTAAGTTTGATTTCGTACATTAGCGCTAATTGCTCACCAAGTTTCCCCTGAGGAAAACCTTGCTTATGGAACCACACCAAATAAGGTTCGGGTAGTTCGAGCAACTTACGTCCAGCGTACTTACCAAAGGGCATTTTTTGATTAACAGCATCAATAAGGAGTTGCTGATCCATAGGTTGTTATCTCATACAGAACGTCACGATAATCCTACGGATGCTACAACATAAGCGAACGAATGTCGCCGTTAACTACGTAAAAGTAACTATATACCCAAGGGCTTAAATACGCGCTAGCTAACATCCAAAAGGCATTCTCACACGAATATTAAGCGATAATTTTTAACAGATTAGGCCCTAAGTTAGCGCAGGGAGCATACTGAAAACCATATTCACTACATAAGCGTTCATGCTCACCATGGGCGGTCATACTGACACAAGTTCCCGCACTCGCATGGTCATCAACAAAAGCCATCACCCGCTCAAGTATTATCTTTGCTAGCCCGTAGGATTGGTATTCGGGTAAGACAATAAAATCTTCAATCATCAAATGCCCGGGCTTGTTGCCATAAACACACGCCGTTGCCAATAGATTAGACTTAGCGGCCCCAGCGCCGGCATGCTCCAATTCAGTCTTGTCACTTAATCGAATAGAGACCCAGAACAATGCCTGTACATCCGCAAGTTCAACGCCAATAGAAGGGAGGCCAACTGTGGCCCGCAGATTAAGTAGTTCATGAAATAACGGTGCAGTTTCAACGAGTTCAAACTTAATAGGCATAATAGTTTTGATATCCATTTGGCATCCCTTCTCCATGGTTGAAATTTCAAGCGATTTAGACGTCAGTCTATAGAGATGATAAAGCCAGCATTTGGCAGTTTGATGACAAGTGCCTCACCAAACAAGACCACTTTCGACTGAGAAGCTGATAATTTACTCAGATCAGTTAATAACATTTAGAAATATAAAATTAACATTTGTACCGAGGAAGAAATAAAAAACTACACCCTAAGTCCTATGCACAGTTACCGATCACCACAAACAAACCTTTTAGCTGACGGATAACAGATAAAACAATGTAAAACCAATAAGATAACAAAAAAATTTCATAAATCCCTCGTTTCATCTTTTTTGTCAAATTAACGGCATATGACCAGATACTGACAGAAAAACGCCTACGACAATTTAATTAAAAAACGTCAAAAATCAGCCAATTGACCGAGATTAACATTAGGCTTACATTCGATTTCGGACATCAATGCGGATAGCTCCAAACACATCAACTCGCTGCACAAGGGTCATCAAAAGAATTAAGGAATGCGTCATGATAGTCTTAATCGGTGGAGAAAAAGGCGGCAGCGGTAAAAGTTGCTTGGCCCAAAATATAGCGGTATTTCTAACCACAGAATGTAACGCCTCGGTCATTATGGTGGACTGCGATCCCCAGCGCACTACCTCTGACTGGATCCATGCAAGAAACAACAATCCGCAACTGGCCAGCATCAATTGCGTGCAGCTTTACGGTAAGATCCGTAATGACTTACTCAGTCTTGAGCAACACTATGATGTCGTTCTCGTCGACTGCGGTGGTCAAGATAACCTAGCGCTACGAGCAACCATGTCAGTCGCCGCTTACATTTTAATGCCCTTAAGACCTAAGCGCCGTGATTTAAAAACTGTGTGTCACATGGACGATATCGTCGCGACGTGTAAGATGATTAATCCCAAGTTACGGGCTTCTTTTGTGATCACCCAATGTCCAAGTCTACCCAATCAAGCTAACCGAATTTTGGAGGCCAAAGAAGTCTGTAAAACCTATGATATCCATGTCCTTGACGCGATAACATATTGCCGCAATGTTTATGATGACAGTGAAGAATCAGGATTATCGGTAATTGAAATCGAGCCCATAGGAAAAGCAGCCGAAGAAATTCGAACTATCGCCTGCGAACTATTCCAAGTCGATTGTGCTACCAGCTTAGCCAATCTCCTACATCCCGCGATACACGCCCAGGGGGTGAGTCAAATGCATCATCATTTGACCCATCAAACTCAATCCACTCACACGACTACTCAACAAAGGGGGCAAAATGGGACTCAGCGATCTCAAGAAAAACGCTATGTCATCTAGCAGCTTACAGCACTCGCTTTCGTTAGATGAGTTTATTGAAGCGGCAAACTTGTACGCAATGGGACAAAGTCTGAATAAGATAAAAAGTAATCTAGATCATAAAGCAGATGCAACTGTCACAAAAACCACAGATATAACTGACATGGCGCGGAGCCATTCCAATGTGTTGAGCTTGCACAAACAAAGCCTAGAAACAAACGTATTATTCCCGGCAAAAGTAGAAACTAAAACACACTATCGCAAAGCAACATTTTCCCTCAGTGAAGCGGCTATAACCCATCTTGCTACACTGGCAGAAGAAAGCAGTATATCCAAATCAAAGCTGCTCCGACTCTTGATTGAACAACACTTCGATCTACCTATTGCTTTGAGGCAATTACGAGAACAACAACGCCAAAACCGTTAACGATTCGCACTACTCCCACCCTTTTCCGGTAACTTAGCTAAGATCGAGTTACCGACTTTTTGCTCAAAAAGTAAAAAACACAATAAAAATCATCATAAAATCGCGGCATAAGTTCTGATCCCACCTATCCTTAAATATACATAATGCTGAATTAATGATATTAACTCAGAGTCAAAACGTAACATTAAGGTGTTATTTTTGTTAAACCAGATCAGATTTATTTTTCTTTGTTTAACCGCAGCGATAATGATGCCCTGTTACGCAGAATTTTCATTGGCACAAATCCCGCCGCTAACAAACAAAACCCCCATTACTTTGGTCGCTGAAAAAGGATTTTGGACCGACTATTTAACCCAAGAAATGTTACCTAAATTCACCGCTAAAACCGGCGTAAAAGTGCAGGTGGTCAGTACTGAATTAGAGGATATGTTTAACTTACAGACCCAGAATTTACTTCAAGGTTCAGGCAAATACGATTTACTCACAATGGAAGCGGGCTGGGCTAAAGAATGGGCTGCCAATGGTTATACAGTGCCCTTAATTGAACTCGCTAAACTGTACGATCCCGATGGCGAAAAGGCCATGGAGAAATACCTAGAACCCTATTACCCATCGCTACTTAACATCTTGTCCTATCAAGGTGAAATCCATGCTATTCCCTATAACAATTATGTTATGGGGAATCATTATCGAGCAGATCTCTTTGATAATAAAACTGAAAAAGCTCAGTTTCTGCGTCAGTTTGGCTATCCACTCGCACCAGCAAAAACCTTAACAGAGTTACGAGATCAAGCTCAGTTCTTCACTCGTAAAGCAGGCACTATATTGGCGGATAAAATACTGACTCATAACTTTTACGGTCTAGCGCTAATGTCGGGTGATAAGCCCCATATTAACGATGAATTCTCTAGCATGATTTGGAGCTTAGGCGGCACTTGGATGCAGCCCGTCTATAACAGCCAGAAACAGATCTCCCATTTTGAAGTGCCCACCATCAACCATGAAGCCATTGAAGCGGCCAAGCAATATCGCGAATTAATGCCCTATGCCGTTCCCGCTAACGAGCAGTTTGCTTTCAATGAAGCAGCTAATGCTATTGCGACAGGTCAAGCGGCAATGTGGCCTTTTGCCTACAATAATCTGTGGTATAAATCCTTTAAAGTTGAACAGAACATTCTCGGCGCGCGTCTAGCCGTAAGCCAAGTGCCGGGCGGTTATCCCTACAATGGCGCTTATGCCTTTGCCGTTAGCTACGACAGCAAAAACCCTCAAGCAGCCTATTGGCTGCTCAAATATATGGGCACCTATGAGGCACAACATGCCTATGCTATGGGGGGGGGGTAATCCTTGTCGTATGGATGTAGTAACAGCCCCAGAATTTAAAGATGAATCTTTAAGAGGCATAGCAGGCGCATTTGAGGCAAGCCACATAGCCAATATGTTTTGGTCTACTAAGGTCTTATCCTTTGGGCATTTCACCAGTACTGCCATGGGACAAATTTACCCTGAACTCAGCCACGCCTGTTTTAGCGCAAGCCGCAGACCCGCTAACAGTGAAGATATTTTCATTAAATTAAGTGCAGAGATAAAACACCTCCAAAATACCTATGGAGAGGTACCTGCTATTGACAAAGAAAATAATGCCAAGCACTAAACCACTGAAAAGTTTGAAACAAAAAATAACCTCAGCCTTCTATATCATAGTGGGCATGGCGCTATTAAATGGTGTTGTCGCCATACTACTGTCACAGCAACTCAAATCAGAAATTGAGCACTTAGTCGGGGTAGATGTGGTAAAAGTCACCACTGCGCTGCAACTGGCAAAAAACAGTGAAAAACTACAAATCATTACTGCACGTTTGAATAATTATTATGATGAAAAACAAAGAACTAGCCTGTTAGGCGAACTTTCTGCACAATGGGAATTACTCATCAATGACTCACGACTACTGGCCTCAATAGAAACTTCTACTGTCAATAAGCAAGAATTAAATTACGCCTTAGATACTCAACTGTATTACTTACAACAACTGCCATTACTCAACACGTTAACCGATACTGCCTTACAAGCCAATTCACAGGCAGCCAATATTCAAGCCAACTTAACGTCAATGGCATCGGGATTTAGCGATGAAATGCAAACCCAATTTCAGCGTATCAATACGGACTCTGAACGCCAGCTTAAGCTGAAAAACGTTGACCAGATTACTTTAAATATCCATACCAATTATCAGCTATCTTTATTTAGTCATCTAGGAGAACACTTATTTACCCAGTTAACTCAAGTGAATATCATCGACAATCTGGTTGAACTAAACCAAACCCAAAGAGATGCTATGCGGCTGCTGTTAAGCATGGAGGCTATGCTTGATAGTATCGGTGGCGATAAAAACTTATATTTTAATTTGTTATCACAAATAAAACAGACCATGGTCGGTGAAGACAACCTCTTTGAACTTTCTCGCAAAGCGATTAGAAGCACTCATATCGCCAATGCACATTTAGAATACCAAGCAGATGCCGCACAAATCGTTGCGACCTATACGCAGGATCTCGTTAACCAAGTTGAAAATGAAATTCAGCAAACAGGCCGCGAACTTAAAAACGATAGCACCGCATTTATCGTATTGATTTTCTGCAGTGGCATCTTATATTGCTTCTTCATCTGGCTCACCAGTTGGCACTTTATCACTAAGGGAATCATCAAGCCGGTCATGGCGACTCGAGATGCAATGAATGCCATTGCCAATGAAAAACTCGACGCCAGAATGCCTGTCACTGATAACTTAGAGCTCCAGCAAATGGTCAGCTCCTTAGAGACATTAAAAAGCTATGCAGCTCAGGTTAAAGGCATGGCCGAAACCGACGGATTAACTGGCTGCTATAATCGCCGCTATTTAGATTTACAACTCCAAAAAGAATTAGAGTATGCAAGGGACCACAACATGCCCCTAGGTATAATTCTGTTTGATATTGATAATTTTAAACAATTTAACGATAGGTATGGTCATGTCGCAGGCGATCAATGTCTTAAGAAAATCGTTAATGCCACCAAATCGATCTTGAAACAACCCACTTACATGCTTGCCCGCTATGGCGGAGAGGAGTTCATGATAGTACTACCATCGAGCAATCTCGAGGAGGCATATCATTTTGCTGAAGTATTGCGCAATAAAATCATCAGTTTAAAAATACCACATGAAGACTCCCCCCATGACGGCATACTGACCATCAGCGCTGGTATTACTTGCTGGGAGCGATCACAACCTATGGATACGAATAGCTTAATTAATCAAGCTGATGAGGCTCTCTATCACGCCAAACTAACAGGTCGTAATCGTACAGAGACACGACTAAACCAACCAGTTCGCTATTCCTAACCATAAAATGCGGCGACTGTTCAGTTTCTTTTTTCACCAGAGGATTGAGTTACGCTGACTTCACCCCCATTAGCTAATACTAAGTTAATCAGGATAAAGTCAGGGAAGTATGCTCGCTATTGTTATCACGCTTATCCTAGGAATTGGCGCAATTACCTGGCTACTGTCGAGTCGTTGGCGCAAGACCTTACATCGTCGACGAGTCACGATGAAACCTTTTCCAAAAGAATGGCGCAGCATTCTCAAAAAAAGACTGCCTTACTTCCATGCTCTACCCGCAGATCTACAACTGCAACTCAAACGGCATATCCAAATTTTCATCGATGAAAAAGTCTTTATCGGCTGCGATAATTTTGAGATCACGGATGAAGTAAGAGTCACAATCGCGGCCCAAGCCTGTCTACTGCTACTCAATCGTAAAACCGACTTTTACCCCAAACTGAAACAGATTTTGGTCTATCCCGATGCCTTTATCGTCAATAATCAACATAAAGACACTAGCGGTATCGTGTGGGAACAACGCAATGTGCTGGCTGGGGAATCATGGGAATACGGTAAAGTTGTGCTCTCATGGAGAAATACTCTAGACGGCGCCGCCGATCCCCATGATGGTAATAATGTCGTAATCCATGAGTTTGCCCATCAGCTCGATCAAGAAGATGGCCAAGCCAATGGCGCACCCATTCTGCAGCATTTTGCCGACTACAGCACTTGGTCTGAAGTGCTAAGTAGGGAATTTACCCAATTACAACACAGTGCAAATTTTGGCACCCCCTCATTATTTAATTATTATGGTGCGACTAATCCCGCTGAGTTTTTTGCCGTCATCACCGAAGTCTTTTTTGAGAAACCAGAGGATTTTTACCAACAACACCCAGACTTGTATAGAGAACTGAGCCGCTTTTATCAACTCGATCCGATAAACTGGCATTAACCCATAAAAGTAGAGGCACGCAAAATGCTCAAAGACACTCATGCATTCTCAGTTAAAGGTTCCAATATTAATCGCGCTACCTTGGGGTTACTGCTCAGCGCGTTAATGCTTGGCGGCCTTAATATAAGCGTACAGGCACAGGACTCGCCAACACAAAGCACTCAAACGACTTCGAATCCTGATCAACAAGCGGTGGCTCACGTTTTAGATTTACTCAACCAATATTCAAGCGATGCCAATTGGGATAAATACTTTGCCCTGTACCGAAAAGACGGCATTTTTATTGGCACGGATGCGAGTGAGCGCTGGGGAATGGCGGAATTTGAACGTTACTCCCGCCCCACAAAAGGTTGGCGCTATGATTTAACTGAGCGTCATTTAATCCAACACGGTAATGTCATATTGTTTGACGAGTTATTAAATAGTCCAGCCTATGGTGTCAGTCGAGGAACTGGCACTTTAATCAAAACCAATGGCAACTGGGAAATAGCGCAATACCATTTAAGCTTCCCCATTCCTAATGAGGTAGCTAAGCAAATAACTGCCGATATTAAAGCCGCAAACAAACAATAGCGCAGCACTCCCCAAAATACGGTTTAAAAGAGTGCAATTTCGAAAGAATACAGCTTAAAATTAAATCACTTAAAAAACAATCACTTAAACCATATAACTATCTCAAGGACACAGTAAAACACACATTCGCCAATTGGGAGAAGTGGATGAAACTTTGAAAATCCACGTCTTCAAATGCCCTTTCCGAAGGGCCCCTATCCGCATAATAAAACCCGATCACTTTACTATCGACTAATAATGGCGCCAATAAAAAGCCTTGACGTGACACATGTCGCGCTTGTAATTCTTTACACTGCTCTTGCCATTTCTTAGAGCTAGGATCATCTACCCAAAGCGGTAACTTATGCTCCATCGCTTGATAAAATAATCCCCGCCTATCGCTCAAATCGATAATAAACTCTTGCTTAATGGCATCTGCATCACGACCTAATATCACTCTAGGTTGAAGTTGTTTACGGCTTGGCGACAATAACAACACGCCGCACCGGTCAACGCCAACGCCCTCAAGTATACCTTCGAGAACCGTTTGCATGATTTGGTTAAAATCGGCTTTATTAATGGCGAAGCCTGTTAATTCTCGTAGCTTAGCTAACTGAATATTCAAGTTAACTTGATAGACTGGCATATCTAACGGAATGGGAAGTGGAACAGGTTTAACTGTGACCATACGCTTGGGATCAGGTAGATAGTCTAGCAACACCTTAGCACCATATACTTCAGCTAACTTATGGGTCGCATTCGCGCAGCGTTGCATCCGCACCATAAACTCATTTTCTTCTAGTCCAGTAAAACTCGCCGCTTGCGTGATACGTTTCCCTAATTCCTGCTTATCAAGATTAGGTTGAGATAAAATATCGCAGAGCTTATCCGCAATAAAAATAGACCGAATTTCAGGTCTTTGGTCTTCAGGATTATTAACTGCATGGACCAACAGTTCTCCCAATCCCCAATTGCGGGCAATACTTTGAGTTAATAGTGAAAAAGAAGTGCCGAGGGCTTCGCGGGTTATACTTCGTTCCTCTGCTGGCGTTACACATTCACGCAGTTTTAGATCTAACTCTTCGGTGAACTCACCACCAATACTCCAAAAAGCACTCTCACCTATGTGATACAGTAAAGAGGCTATAAAAGCTTCCTCCTGCATTTCTTCGTCATAATGGCTCAACATCATCCGTGCAATCATGGCGGCTTGAAATGCTTTAGCCATCAACTTTATTAATCTTTGATATACGTTAGGTGCCAAATTTTTACTCTCTAACAAGCTTGAGAGTAACTTGGCTGTGATACAGATATTTCGCACCGCATCGAAACCAAGCACTATAGCCGCTCGGCTGACAGTAGAGATTTGGCTACTACCTTTATGGTAAATAGCGCTATTAGCAACTCGAAGAATACGAGAGGTTAAGGCGTTATCATGCATCACGCTACGCCCGAGTAATGCGAGAGAGGAAACGTCATCCTTGGCGAGCTTTTCTAGCGATTTAACAGTCGAACACAGTGCTGGCATTTCCAATTCACTGATCCGATTTGTCCAATAATCGACCCCTTTATTAGTATTGTTATTAGGCTTCAACCTAAAGTTACCTTAGCGATATAATCTTGTTGTTTTTAGTATAGATAAACGCAAACATTTCGCCTGTTGTCTAAAGCTTGTTTTAGCAAATCATTCATTAATTGCTTAATAATTCAACATTAAGCAATGCCTGCCTATAAAAATGCCCAAGACAAAGCTCGGGCATTTCAGTAAAACAGAAAATCAATCCACACTTAGGCTTTGAGGTACTGCTTAACAACACGCAACACTTTATCTATGTCCTGACGGCTGACATCTTTATGAGTCACAAGCCGAAGCGTACGCCCTGGGCTTATCAGGATGCCTTCCGCTCGACAGTGTTTAGCCAATAAGTTCGCATCAATATGGGATGCTAATGTAACAAATAACATATTAGTTTGTACTGCGGCTAAATTGACCTCGAACTCACTGAATTCTGCCAACTGCCGAGCTAAGTACGCTGCATTGTCATGATCTTCACTAAGCCGTTGTACTTGCTCAGTTAAAGCAAGCTTACCCGCAGCGGCAAGTATCCCAGCTTGACGCATGCCACCACCAAGCATTTTACGCCAACGAATGGCTTTCTTAATCAAGCGTTCATCACCTAAGAGTAATGAGCCGACTGGCGCACATAATCCTTTGGATAAACAAATCGACACTGAATCAAAGTGCGCCGTGATATCACTTATTGCAATATTCTGCGCCACCGCAGCATTGGCAACTCGCGCACCGTCTAAATGAATTTTTAATCCGCGATTAAAGGCTAATGCCTGCGCATCCGCCAAATAGCTTTGCGGGAGAACCTTACCGCCAATCGTATTCTCTAAACTAAGCAAACGAGTACGAGCAAAATGGATATCATCAGGCTTAATTGCGGCTTCAATGTCAGCTAATGCAATAGTGCCATCTAATTGATTCATTAAAGGTTGAGGTTGAATGCTGCCTAGGACAGCGGCGCCGCCGCCCTCGAACTTATAATTGTGAGCCTGCTGACCGCACAGGTACTCATCTCCACGATCACAATGGGCCATCAAAGCCAATAAATTTGCTTGAGTACCCGAACAGGTAAATAATGCACTTTCAAAGCCAAACATCTCCGCAGCCATATCCTGCAAACTATTTACCGTAGGGTCATCACCGTAAACATCATCACCCACTTCGGCTCTGGACATGGCTAACCGCATGGCTGCTGTTGGCTGGGTAACAGTATCACTGCGTAAATCTATCATCTTGTCCTCAACTTAAAGTTTGGTTGGCGCATAATGGGCTCAAGACTCTAGCGCTAAAGGCTTATTTTGTATAGTTTATCGTCATACTTGTCGACAAATTTACCGATGTAGAACCTCGCTCATGCTTGAAGCAAGTATTGACATACTGACATCTACTAATAAAAACATAAATATACTCAATATCTTGCCGATATCTATCTGTCGATGTATGGACGCTTGTACGCGTTTAGCTTGGCGAAAAGAGTCTTACTCGTTAGAATGCCACACTAAGATGGTCATGCTACAACAATGCGATCGCTTTAGTAATTTTGACTAATACTTATCGTTCAATAGGTGATTTGTAGTGAAAAACTCCCAATCTCGATGGATTCAGCTAGCGCTTTTGCTATTAAGTTTAAGCCTAACATCACAGGTATTTGCTTGGTCTGACACTGACCGAGATGGAGTGCCAGATATCAAAGATGCCTGTCCTAACACAGAGCCAAATACACCTGTTATGGCTAATGGTTGTGTGGAAGAAGCCGCTGTGGAAATGACTGCATCACCAGTTTGCGATATGAGTCATTCAAATGCTGAGTTAAACACAGATTGTCATAATATTTCTGCAGCTATGGTGTATTTTGAATTTACCATTGCCGAGGTTGACTTTTCTCAATGGAAAACTTTAGCCTTAGTAAAAGCATTCTTAGAAACAAATGATGCTGAATTAACCTTAGTAGGCCACACAGATATCGTTGGTACACCAGAGTTTAATTATCAACTATCACTTCAACGGGCTCAAAATGTAAAACGTATTTTGGTTGAAGATTATGGCTTTAATCCAAATCGCTTTACCGTAATGGGTAAAGGTATATCTGAACCTGTAGCGGACAACCGTTCTAGCGAAGGGCGCAGTTTAAATCGACGAGTAGAATTTATCGTCAATAATAAATAGTTTTTGTTAGCGCATATTTAGGGAGTTATTCAATGGAAAACCTCGAAGGTTTATTAAAGCAAGCACCAGATCTGATTGTGACTTATGGCTTAAAAACATTATTCGCCATTATCATCTTCTTTGTTGGTAAATACTTTGCGGGCGTAGCACAGAAGCTTGTTCGTAAATTACTTAACAGCCGTAAAGTTGATCCGACAGTCGTTTCATTTGTCGCGAACCTCGCTTGGGCAGTGGTATTTGTTTTCGCGGTTATTGCCACGTTAGGCCAAATTGGTGTACAAACCGCATCACTGGTAGCCGTTATCGGTGCTGCAGGTTTAGCAATAGGCTTAGCGCTACAAGGTTCTCTGTCTAATTTTGCATCGGGTGTGTTAATGGTGTTATTCCGCCCTTGCCGCGTAGGTGACTATATTGAAGCTGCAGGTATCGCCGGCACTGTTGATGAAATAACCATATTCTCAACCAAGCTTCGCACTCCTGATAATAAAGTTATCGTAGCGCCAAACTCATCTATCATGAATGGCACTATCACTAACTACTCAGCGATGGATAGTCGTCGTATCGATTTAGTGATTGGCGTATCTTATTCCGCCGATATCGCCCTCACTAAAAAAGTATTGACCGATATTTTAGATAACAACCAGTATGTGTTAAAAGATCCAGCATATACAGTTGGACTTTCTGAATTGGCTAGCTCTTCAATCAATTTCGTGGTTCGTCCTTGGGTAAAAACATCTGATTATTGGACTGCACGTTTCCAACTGCTTGAGCAAATAAAAAATGCATTAGACGCTGCAGATATCGGTATTCCATTTCCACAAATGGATATCCA
The DNA here is from genome assembly GCF_018224605.1 of Shewanella sp. M16. Lineage (NCBI taxonomy): Bacteria > Pseudomonadati > Pseudomonadota > Gammaproteobacteria > Alteromonadales > Shewanellaceae > Shewanella > Shewanella sp. M16. The sequence continues at coordinate 66,147 of NZ_JAGTUL010000027.1, forward strand.
TGTCAAAGAATTACCGCTAAGCAAATAACAATTAGTGGATAAAAAAGGTCGGTAATTACCGACCTTTTTTTATGGTTCTACGCATCATTTTAGCGTACCTTAATGGACAGATATTAGCGAAGGCACAGATATTCATGTGTGAGGACATCCAATGCAAAAATATGTTTCATTTTTAGCCGCAAGCTGTATTTATAGCCTAGTTCTGATGAGCCCCAATACACTCGCCAGTGAGAAAACACAGGTTTTAATGGGTGAAAAAACAGTCACCTTAGAAGGAAAAAGACCAAAATTGTCGCAAATGGCGCCGGGGTTTAAAGTCGTTGATGAGCATTTCACGCCAGTGATGCTAAGTGATTTTAAGGGTAAAACTGTACTGATAAGTGCCGTGCCAAGCCTAGATACAGGTGTTTGCGCACTGCAGACGAAGCGCTTCAACAGCGAAGTTGGCCATTTTTCCGATGACGTCATCATGCTAACGATCAGTACCGATTTACCCTTCGCACAAAAGCGTTTCTGTAAAGTGGAAAACGTAGATAAAATCAAAGTGCTATCAGATAGCGTGTGGCGTGATTTTGGTGAAAAGTATGGTTTGTTAATTCAAGATTACGGCTTGCTGGCTAGAGCCATTTTCATCATAGATGCAGAAGGTAAGCTCCAATACCAAGAGTTAGTACCAAACATCACAGAGCATCCTAACTATGATGCAGCCCTTGAAGCCTTGAAAACCCTGCAAGCCCAGCAGTAATTCACAGCTAAAAACAGGGCAGCCTTAGCTGCCCTTTTGTTTAACGGTTCTATTTCTACGATTTGGTTTTACGATTTAATGTGTATGCTGATCGCCACTGGATTGGTAGTCAAAGGTTGGCATAGACCAATGATATCGCAGCGCCAACATCCGTAAGCTAAAACCAACGCTTAGACAAATAACCAGATTAATCCATTCCGTTAACTGATAGGCTTTTAAGACGATATACAAGCCTGCCGTCAGTAGTGAAATCACCGCATAGAGTTCTTTCTTAAAAATCAAAGGCACTTGGTTACACAGAATATCGCGGATAACGCCACCAAAGACACCTGTGACCAATCCCATGACTACGGCAATTGTTGGGCTAAATCCCAGCATTAACGTCTTTTGTGCGCCCACGATGGAGAATACGGCTAAGCCTAAGGCATCAATAGCCAAAAATAACTTAGACAGATAACGCATTACAGGGGCGATAGCGACAGTGAGCAAAGAAGCGAATGCAATCGCAATAAGGTAATGCACATGCTCAACCCAAATTAAGGGGTAATTTCCGAGCATCATATCCCTTAGTGTACCGCCACCAATTGCCGTTGCGCAGCCAATGATCACCACACCAAACAAATCCATCTGCTTGCGGCCAGCCGCCAGAGCGCCCGTCATCGCCTCGGCAATAATCCCAATCAGCCAAAGTAATCCAATAATCTGCGTCTCATGCATCTTTGCTACTACCAACAACTCAAAGAATTGATTCTGCCTGATAACCTCTCAGTTCTATAATGATTTTATTTTGAATTCATCATTAGAAAAATTAATTCATCATCTTATTAATAATCTGATGCAGATTCCTACAACCTTATTAAGTTATAGAATAAATAT
>NZ_JAGTUL010000028.1:0-61645 GCF_018224605.1 Shewanella sp. M16
CCTTTCCTCCCTACTGAAAGTGCTTTACAACCCGAAGGCCTTCTTCACACACGCGGCATGGCTGCATCAGGGTTTCCCCCATTGTGCAATATTCCCCACTGCTGCCTCCCGTAGGAGTCTGGGCCGTGTCTCAGTCCCAGTGTGGCTGATCATCCTCTCAGAACAGCTAGGGATCGTCGCCTTGGTGAGCCATTACCTCACCAACTAGCTAATCCCACCTAGGTTCATCCAATCGCGGAAGGCCCGAAGGTCCCCTCCTTTCCCCCGTAGGGCGTATGCGGTATTAGCAGTCGTTTCCAACTGTTATCCCCCTCGACTGGGCAGATCCCTAGGCATTACTCACCCGTCCGCCGCTCGCCACCTCAGAAGTAAACTCCCTTGTGCTGCCGCTCGACTTGCATGTGTTAGGCCTGCCGCCAGCGTTCAATCTGAGCCATGATCAAACTCTTCAATTAAAGTTTTGTTGCTTCCGTCTTGCGACTTCAGCGGCTCAATGAATTCTGATTTTTTGTTCCCACTTAAAAGCAGAAACAAACTGTACATATTACTATGAACACTCATTGTTACATTGATTTAAATTTTTGACTGCCAACCCGAAGGTTAAGCAGTTTCGATTAACTCAACACCTGTGAGTGTCCACACAGATTTCTTGTTTTATCTTGTTAAAGAGCAACTCAATATTCGTAAGAGAACTTGAGTACCACACTGAGCGCCGAACGCTTCCAGTTGGCTAGGGCTGCGTATTCTACGCATTTCCCGTTTCGCGTCAAGGAGTATTTTTCAACTTCTTGCTGCGCTTGAATTAAATGCTTAAAAGCGACTCAATTCAACCTAACTCGTCAGCTGACTTTCGCTGTCTACCGTGTCAGTGGATGCGCATTATAGGGAGATTGAGAAAGTCCGCAAGGGCTTTTTGTAGGAAAATAACGATTAATGGTTTAGACGTTTACTTATCAAACGATACGTATAAAAAAGGGGCTAAAAAGCCCCTTTATCTCGATTAAGTCTGACAATCTATATGAGTCACGCTCAGCTAGATCATCATAAATACTGTTATCTATGGACTAAAGAAGCGAGATTCTTGCTCAACTTCGACTTCTTCACCGTCGATATGAGTTTTCACTTTTATCTCGATATTAGTAACTGAACGAGACAGCTCAACCGGATCGATACCGACACTAATAGGGAGAGTTAGCACTTCACCACCCGCAATAGTGACCGAAGTTGGACCGTACCATTTATAGTTGTCTAATCCTTCGACACTCATAGTGTATTCGTGGGATTGCTCTGTCTTATTAAGAATCTTCAAGGTGAAGGTGTTTTCAATCAAACCTTGATTGTTCTCTCTATAGAGTTGGTTGCGGTCACGAATGATGTCCATACGCACAGGTGCTATGGTCGCACTGGAGTATATAAAGACTAATATCATCGCTATCAATACCACGCCATAACCGACAAGTTTAGGTCGCAGCACTTTTTGCTTAATTCCTTCTAACTTGTTCTCGGTGGTATAACTGATAAGCCCTTTTTCATATCCCATACGATCCATGGTTTGATCGCAGGCATCGATACAAGCGCCGCAGTTAATACACTCATATTGCAGACCATTACGAATGTCGATTCCCGTAGGACATACCTGCACACACAAGTCACAGTCGATACAGTCGCCAAGCCCTAGCTCTTTAGGGTCATCTTTGCGTGAGCGCGGACCACGGGTCTCACCACGTTTAGTATCGTAACCCACGATAAAAGTATTCTTATCGAACATAGCCGCTTGGAAACGAGCATAAGGGCACATGTGGATACACATGATTTCACGCATCCAACCCGCATTGCCGTATGTGGCAAGTGTAAAAAACACGACCCAGAAGTAGATACCGCCAGAAGCATTAAATGTAAATACGTCGACATAGACTTCACGACTTGGCACAAAATAGGACACAAAGGTCATCGCCGTCATCAGTGAGAGCAATAGCCAGGCCGTATGCTTTGCCGTTTTACGCCAGAGTTTGTCAAAGCTCCATGGCATTTGATCTAACTTAATGCGTTTATTGCGTGCGCCTTCAAGTTTTTCCTCGAACCAGATGAACATAAAGGTCCATACTGTTTGGGGGCAAGTGTATCCACACCAAACACGGCCAAGATAGGTGGTCACAAAAAACAGAGCGAAGGCAGCGATCATAAACAACGCTGCAAGCAAGGTGAGATCCTGCGGCCAAATCGTTAAACCGAAGACGTGAAACTTTTGTTCGCCCAAGTTAAACCATACGGCTTGACGGTCGCCCCAAGGGATCCAAGGTAAAAGCAGGAAAAATAACATGGCGATCCAGCCCATGCGGCGACGTACGCTACTCCACAAACCGTCTATGGCTCGGACATAAATCCGATTACGAGGATTAAAGCGATCGGCTTTACTCGCATCTGGCTGGTGAATCTTAATTCGATTGGTTTTCGAATAGTCCTTGTTGTTAGATTCTGAGTTCATCGTTACAGCCTTTTACTGCTTTAATATTGGACGAAAACTAGCTTATTATACCCATATTCTTAATGGTTATTCACTTATGTTGGACTAAAAGATGAAAGGTTGGATCATATTGGCGCTACTCGCGGGTGCTTTATATTACTTATACACAGAAACAGATAAATTAGATGTTCCTATTGCAAAGACTGAGGCGATGATCAAAGAAATAGAGAATAAAGTTGACTCTATGACAGGAACAAAAATTATTAAAATCGACCATAAACTGACTAAGGTAAGAACCGACATCATAGAACGTTTATCCACATTAGAACTCGAAGCCTTCAATCAAATTCCAATGACACCCGAGTCTATTGCCGACTTTAAGGCTAACTATTGCGGTACTATGGCACCTCAACATCCAGTGTTTAGCAAAGATAATCAGCTTTATCTATGTGATCACCTTTAATCATTACAGACTCATAGGCAAACGGGATTTTGCTATATAGCGCTAAGGTTTAGACTTAGGTGATTGACCTTATATATGATTCCGCCTAGCCTTTGAGGCATTACAGCATAAAGGCCTATGAATCATGACCCAACAAGTATCAGACATTTTTGATCCCACCCTATGGGATGAAGTCAGTGGATTTCATTTCGACGATATTACTTACCACAGAGCCAAAGCGCACGGCACAGTACGCATTGCCATTAATCGCCCAGAGTGCCGTAACGCCTTCCGACCTAAAACCGTTGATGAATTATTTATCGCACTCGACCATGCACGCCAATGGTCTGATGTGGGTTGCGTACTGCTTACGGGTAACGGTCCTTCGGCAAAAGATGGTGGCTGGGCGTTCTGTTCGGGTGGCGATCAACGTATTCGCGGCAAAGATGGCTATAAATATGAAGGCGCCGAAGAAGGTAAGGCCGATCAAGCCAGAATGGGCCGCTTACATATATTAGAAGTACAACGCCTTATCCGCTTTATGCCTAAAGTGGTCATCGCCGTTGTGCCGGGCTGGGCGGTGGGTGGCGGCCATAGTTTACACGTAGTGTGCGACTTAACCTTAGCCTCGAAAGAACACGCAATATTTAAACAAACCGATCCCGATGTTGCGAGCTTCGACTCAGGTTATGGCAGTGCTTATCTCGCCAAAATGATAGGTCAAAAACGTGCCCGCGAAATCTTCTTCTGCGGATTTAACTACAGTGCTGATGAAGCCTTCGACATGGGTATGGTTAATAAATCTGTTCCCCATGCAGAGCTAGAAACCGAAGCATTAATGTGGGCGAAAGAGATTAACTCTAAATCACCTACGGCTATGCGTATGCTTAAATACGGTTTCAACATGACTGATGATGGTATGGTCGGTCAGCAATTATTTGCCGGTGAAGCGACGCGTTTAGCCTATGCGAGCGCCGAAGCACAGGAAGGACGCGATGCCTTCCTCGAAAAACGCGATCAAGATTTTTCAGCCTTCCCTTGGCACTACTAATTTTAGAATCGTATTAATTTACGTTTAAATGCTCAAAGCCCTCCATCGTGAGGGCTTTATGTTTTTTACAACGGATAAATAGATAAAACCGTTTAAACTAATCTGAAAACACGGCTTTTAATTTTAATGAGAATTGTTATCATCTAAATATTCCCGCTGGGAGCCTATTTAGAGGACAAGATCATGACTAAGACACTCACTTTTGCTGTACTACATTTTAGCGTCGCTTTTACCGTAACCTATTTATTAACTGGCAGTGTGGTCGTCGGTGGCGCAGTAGCCTTAGTAGAACCCGCGATTAACACTGTAGTGTTTTACTTCCATGACAAAGTGTGGAAACGCATTGAGGCAAAAAAGCAGCACGAACTAGATGCCATTCCAGCATAGAAAGCTAAGCCACCAGCATTTGCTATTGCTGTAAGTTAATTGTCATTTTGTCGTGAATCTAAATGAAAAAACCGCCAATAAAGGCGGTTTTCATTTAAATATCTCTATTTATTCTACTGTTACAGACTTTGCCAAGTTACGTGGTTGATCCACGTCAGTACCTTTGATTAATGCAACATGGTACGACAATAGCTGTAAAGGAATAGTGTAGATCAGTGGCGCCATAAAGATGTCACAGTGTGGCACAGGGATCACTTTCATCGTGTCATCCGACTCAAACTCGGCATCCACATCGGCAAACACATACATTAAGCCGCCACGGGCACGCACTTCTTCAACATTCGATTTCAGTTTTTCGAGCAATTCATTGTTTGGCGCAACGACAATCACTGGCATGTCGGCATCGATAAGCGCCAGTGGGCCGTGTTTTAATTCGCCAGAGGCATAGGCTTCAGCATGAATATAAGAAATCTCTTTCAGCTTTAACGCGCCTTCCATCGCAATTGGATATTGATCGCCACGGCCAAGGAATAATGCATGGTGTTTATCGGCAAAATCTTCAGCCAATTCTGCAATCGCAGCATCTAAACCTAAAGCTTGTTCCACTTTTGCTGGCATAGATTGTAGGCTTTGAGTGATTTGAGCCTGCATTTGATCAGACATACCATTGTGGCGACCGATCACCGCAGTCAACATTAATAAGCCAGCAAGCTGAACTGTGAAAGCTTTAGTCGATGCCACGCCAATCTCTGCGCCTGCTTTCATCATGTAAGCCATGTCAGATTCGCGAACTAGCGATGAACCTGGCGCATTACAAATCGTCAATGTGGCTTTGTAACCCATTTCTTTCGCTAAGCGCATGGCCGCTAAGGTATCGGCGGTTTCACCCGATTGTGAAATCGTCACCAACAGGCTATTTGGGAATAAGTGCGACTTGCGATAACGGAATTCAGAGGCAATTTCGACGTTACAAGACACGCCAGCCCAATCTTCTAACCAGTAACGTGCCGCCATGCCCGCATGGTAACTAGTACCACAGGCGATGATTTGCACATGTTTGATATCTTTTAAAAACTCAGCAGCGTTGTCACCAAAAGCCGTGTCTAGCACTTGCTTATTAGCAATACGACCTTCAATTGTGCGCGTCAGTGCCAATGGCTGCTCGTAAATTTCTTTAAGCATATAGTGGCGATATTCGCCTTTGTCACCGGCATCGTGGGTAATTTCAGATTCTTTGACTTCACGCTCAACGGCATTACCGTTTAAGTCGAAAATACTCACGCTGCGACGTGTCACTTCGGCCACATCACCTTCTTCGAGGAAAGCAAATGAGCGAGTGACGGGTAATAAGGCAAGTTGATCTGAAGCGACAAAGTTTTCACCTAGACCAAAACCAATCACCAATGGACTACCAGAGCGAGCAATAACCATACGTTCACTATCACGACGGTCGATAACGACTGTGCCATAGGCGCCTTCGAGTTGTTTAACCGTGGCTTGTACGGCACCAAGCAGAGTGCTATGGGTTTTCAGCTCATGGTGCACTAAATGACAAATCACTTCGGTATCGGTATCTGAACTAAAGTTGTAACCTAAACCTTTAAGCATTTCGCGCAGTTTATTGTGGTTTTCGATAATACCGTTGTGCACCACGGCAATATCACCTTCCGATAAATGCGGATGAGCATTACGCTCACTCGGCTCACCGTGGGTCGCCCAACGAGTGTGCGCGATACCAGTTCCGCCCGCTAATGGGTCAGTTTCAAGCGCAGCCGACAACTCTTGTACTTTGCCAACGCGGCGCGTACGGTTGAGTTCACCATTGTGAATAACGGCAACGCCTGCAGAGTCATATCCGCGATATTCTAAACGGCGTAAGCCTTCTACCAGAATTTCAGCCACATCCCTTTGCGCCACGGCGCCTACGATTCCACACATAGTCTTTACCTATAAATTAAAATGAAGTTGTTAAGCTATTTTGTCTATTGAGCGTAGGGCGCTAACATAACTCGCACGCCCTGATCTGAAATTTGTTTGAGCGCACTCTCGTCGATACGTGAGTCGGTGACCAACACACTGACCTTGGACCACGGTAACTCTAAGTTAGGGATCCGCTTGCCGATTTTGTCTGAATCGACCATAACGATCACTTCGCGGGAAACTTCGGCCATCACTTTGCTTAGACCTGTTAACTCGTTAAAGGTGGTGGTCCCGCGTTCAAGATCGATACCATCGGCACCGATAAACAGTTGGTCGAAATTATATGAACGCAACACTTGCTCGGCGACTTGGCCTTGAAAGGATTCAGAATGCGGGTCCCAAGTGCCACCGGTCATCAATAAGGTGGGCTCGTTTTCGAGTTCATGGATGGCATTTGCAAGGTGTAGCGCATTCGTCATGACCACCAGCCCACGCTTATCGTTCAGCTGTTCAATCAAGCCTGACGTCGTAGTGCCACTATCGATAATGATGCGATTGTGATCTTTAATCAGCTGCGCGGCGGTTTTCGCAATAGAAAGTTTATTAGGCGCGATCTTGGCAGAGAACTGTTGAGTGACTTCGTCTGGAATCGCCACGGCGCCACCGTAACGGCGCAATAATAAACCCGTTTTCTCAAGCGCGGCGAGATCCTTACGAATCGTCACTTCTGAGGTTTCAAAACGTAACGACAATTCATCAACGCTCACTTCACCCTGTTCGTTCAATATGGTGATTATGCTGTGGCGACGCTGCTGTGTGTTTCGTTTATTCATAAAACCTTTCAGTTAAGTTTCGATTCGAAAGGTGCATTATAGTGAAACGAAACTTTTTTGCTAGTCATACGAAGCACTCTTTCGCATGATCGCGAGTCATTTTAATTAATTTAAAATTGTGAACTTAAAAACTAACCAATAAAAAAGCAGTTTATCCTTTAGGGATGAACTGCTTTTAATGGATTTAAAACGTTATGAATTTTAGAACTTAGCTTCAACAGCAACACTGAAGTTACGATCTTGGCCAATCGTCACCATCTTATCACTGCCACCATCTAAATATTCAGTATCAAAGAGGTTTCTGACGTTGGCACGAATACTGACATCTTTACCCATGATATCCATAGTGTAGGCAGCACCTATATCAAAACGCACATAACCATCTTTGGTGATGGTGTTATCAGCATCAGCAAAACGTTCACCCACATAAATAGCACCAAAGTTCATCGCAAAGTTGTCAGTTACTTCATAACGGGTCCAGATATTGGCCGACCATTCAGGTGCATCAATAGGAGTTTTACCATCTAAGTTCTTGCCACCGATTTTGCCTGCACCGGTATTATATTCAGCATCTAAATACATCATAGAAGAAGTCACAAACCAGCTATCACCTAACTGGCCTTGGGCGCCAACTTCAAAACCTCGATGATGCTGCTCACCACCTTGGGTAGTGATCGTTTTATCTCCTTCATTCGTTACAGGAATATCTTGTACTGTGGTGACATTAGAAACCGTAATATCAAAAAGGGCTGCTGTTAGCAGTAGGCTGTCATTAAATAACTCCCATTTAGTCCCTAGTTCATATTGAGTACCGTACTCAGGTTTCAGATTATCTCCATGATTGACATCTTCAGAACTGGTTACTGAACCCTGTGGTGTAAAGCTTTTTGAATAATTAACGTAAATGCTACCATTAGCCATTGGCGAGTAAATTACCCCAAACTTAGGTGACACGGCATAGCTGTTTTCACCTTCTCCGTCTTTCTTCTGTTCGTCGTAACGCACACCAGCAAGCAATTTCCATTGCTCATTAAGCGTCATCAAATCCTGTAAATAGAAACCGTAATACTTGTATTCGCTTGGGTTGCTTAGCTTACCTTGGTGATAATCAAGATCTTGCTGAATAATTGGTTGCCCAGGAATTACGGGCTGACTTTTGCCTTTTTGAATTTGCTGCTGATAGAAATAGTCTAAATAGTTAGCTCCAATAAGGAATTGATGCTCCATTCCTGCCAAAGAAAATTCACCCGTGAAATCGACATAGGCCGTTTTATGCTGCCAATCGTCGTAACGGTCGAATGGTTTGATGTTATAACCATCTTTGAATGGATCTTCAGAGCCTTCAATCAAACTTGGCGCAGAGTCTAAACGTTGGCGATTAAACTGCTGATCGTTATAACCAACTTTGACTTTCCAATCATCACTCATCTGCCAAGTTAGATCGGCACCTAAGTTAGAGACTGTGTTATCGGTAAAGGCCCAAGGTGCATCCCAAACTGTTTTACGTTCGCCGATAACATTACCTTGTTTATCTAACCACCCGCATCAATGCCTGCTTTATCTTGGGTATGATCGTACTTAACCGATAACAGAACATCATCACTGACATCAAATTCTAGGTTTAAGTAGCCCAACCAACGGTCACGCTCTTGATTCTCATCGTTAGCGGAATACTCACGCCAGTATTTTGTGTCTTGCTTCACTAACACGCCGCGGTAACGAAGACTCTGAGCATCATTTAAACTGCCGCCCGCATCTAGCTGAGCACGGGTCGAACCAAAACCATCCGTATCAAAACCTAAATCGAGCATTGAATCATAGGTCGGTTTCTTAGTGACCATATTCACTAAACCACCAGGGCCAGATTGGCCGTACAACATGCTCGAAGGACCTTTCAATACTTCGACTTGCTGTAAAGTTTCAATTGGTTGTACGTAGTGAGACCATTGTTGATGGCCATTGATAAGATAACCGTTACCCGAATCGAGCTCGAAGCCGCGGATACTGAAGACTTGACGGTTCCAGCGCGTGGTTCCCGCCGTCACACTGGAGTCGTTAACTAAAACCTCGGCAAGGTTAGTGGCCAACTGTTCATCAGTCACAAAATCAGGGATCACATTAACTGACTGTGGGGTATCCATTAAGTCGATATCGCCACGCATGGCACCCGATGCACTACCGACTTTATAGTCGTTAAAAGTACGGCCAGTCACATTGATGCGCTCAATATTTTTATCGCTCGCCACTTCTGCAATAACCGGCATAGCCATTAATGCCGAGCCTACAGCTAAACCTATAACTGAATATTTAAATACCATTGCCAACACCTCAAATAGACCTTTCGTCTTAGAATTGCAGGCAATATAAATGAGAAGTGTTTTTATTCTTTCTTCTTTACCAAAATTTACAATTGAGTGTGACAGTGATCAAATTAACTTAAAAACCAACAATTTGCCCATACCACAAAAACATGAAGAAAATCTTAATTATTAAGCATTACTTAATAAAAAGGCTTTTTAGTGCAACACATTGAACACAATAAAGATAAAAGCGGCACATGGCCGCTTTTTTGACATTAAGTTGAGTTTTAAAACTTACTTTTTAATTTTCACTGGACGTTGCCAACCAGTGAGGTGTTTTTGTTTAACACGAGTGATCACTAACTCATTCTCACCTACATCACGGGTAATCGTTGAACCGGCCCCTAAAGTTGCCCCTTTACCTATGGTCACTGGAGCCACCAACTGAGTGTCAGAGCCGACAAAGACGTTATCTTCGATAACAGTAAGATGCTTATTCGCGCCATCATAGTTGCAGGTAATAGTACCAGCACCAATGTTGACGCCATCACCAATGATGGCATCGCCTAAATAGGCTAAGTGCCCTGCTTTTGATCCCACGCCAATCACCGCTTTTTTCACTTCAACAAAGTTGCCTATATGTGCATCTTGCTTAAGCTCTGCGCCGGGACGTAAACGGGCAAATGGGCCGGCACTGGCAGCAACGCCAAGCGTAGCACCTTCTATAATAGAGTAAGGCTTGATCTCAGCATCATCGGCAATCTCGCAATCAATTAAAATCGCGCCTGCGCCAATAGTGACATTATTACCCAAGGTCACTTTGCCTTCGAATATCACATTAATATCGATCATCACATCCATACCAACAGTGACTTCACCACGGATATCGATACGGCTTGGGTCGCGAAGGTTCGCCCCCGCCAACATGAGCTTTTCGGCTTCACGAGCTTGGTAAGCACGTTCAAGTAGCGCTAATTGCATGCGATTATTGGCGCCTTCCACTTCAATGGCCGATTGTGGCTGAGCAGTATCAATAGCAACGCCATCAGCGTGCGCCATAGCAATAATATCCGTTAGATAATATTCACCTTGAGCATTATTGTTCGATAAACGGCTCAACCAAGTTTTAAGTTGTTTACCCGGAACCGCCATGATGCCGGTGTTAATTTCGTTGATCAGCAACTGTTCTGCAGTCGCATCTTTTTGCTCAATAATTCCAATGACTTTTCCTTGCTCACGGACAATACGGCCATAACCCATAGGATTCGCTAAATTCACTGTTAAAATAGCAACGCCATTTTCAGGACGGGCGTCGAGTAAGGCTTCGAGAGTTGATGTCTGGATCAACGGCACATCGCCATAAAGAATAAGTACTGTATCGCTGTCGGCGATATGTGGGCTAGCCTGTGCAACCGCATGACCTGTGCCTAATTGCTCGGCTTGCAATACCCAGTTAAGTTGTTGCTCACCCAAACAGGCTTGTAGCTTGTCGGCACCATAACCATAGACTAACTGAATAGAGTCACTGCCAACTTTATTAGCGGTATCGATGACATGTTGCACCATGCTCTTATGGGCGATGGGATGTAATACCTTAGGAAGATCAGAGCGCATCCGTGTTCCCTTGCCAGCCGCTAAGATCACTACATTTAATGCCATTACCATATCCTTGAACAAATACCCAAGAGGGTGAAAAATTACGGTCGTATACCAATCACATTAAATATCTAATCAGTTCAGAGCCTCACAGGCATCTCAATCCAAGGCGCATTGACGCAGAAATGGTTATTCCCTTTTAAGTCAATGCAACACGTGAGTGGGATGCCTGTGAGGCTCCCAAAGGGCGGGTTTCAACGCGCTTCATACTGCGTTCAAGGCTTTCGACAGAGCACCACTATGCCTTCAAGCCTTCGCCTTGTCTAAAGCGCGTTGAACTCCCGCTGAATGAACAGATATTTAATACGATTGGTATTAGTGGCGCAATTTTAACGGAAAGCACATCGAAAAGCGAAGTAGATAGCAATGCTAGTCAATCAAAGACATGCAAGAATGCCAATCTATCCCATTTTTAGACACAAAAAAGGCGACCATAGGGTCGCCTTTTTTCACAAACAATAACCTTATCTGGCAATGTTTTTCTTGATGGTTTCAACAACACGTAATTGAGCCATAGCCTTAGCTAACTCAACCATAGCCGCGTCATAATTGAAGTCAGCGCCAGCAGTTGCCATATGGGCTTCTGCACGACGCTTAGCTTCTAATGCCGCTTGCTCATCAATATCTTTGGCACGCATAACCACATCAGCCAATACGGAGACAGAAGAAGGCTGCACTTCCAGAATACCACCTGAAAGGTAAAACACTTCTTCACTGCCGTCTTGCTTGACGATGCGCGCCATGCCAGGTTTTATATAACTAAGCAAAGGAGCGTGGCCATGCATTATGCCCAACTCACCTTCAGAACCAGTCACTTGCAGCGAAGCTACACGACCAGAGAAGATTTTGCTCTCTGCGCTTACAATATCAAGATGTACTGTCATGGCTGCCATCCCGTTCTCCTTAAAAAACTAAGTATGAATACTTAGTTATTTCTTTTTGTTCGCTTTCTCGATGACTTCATCGATTGAGCCAACCATGTAGAACGCTTGTTCTGGCAGGTGATCAAACTCACCGTTCAAAATACCCTTAAAGCCACGGATAGTGTCTTTCAGAGAAACGTACTTACCAGGAGATCCAGTAAAGACTTCTGCTACGAAGAAAGGCTGAGATAAGAAACGCTCAATCTTACGAGCACGGAATACGACAGTCTTGTCTTCATCAGACAATTCATCCATACCCAGAATCGCAATAATGTCTTTCAGCTCTTTGTAACGTTGCAGTACAGTTTGCACGCCGTTAGCAACGTCATAATGCTCTTGGCCAACAACCAATGGATCTAATTGACGTGAAGTCGAATCCAATGGGTCAACCGCTGGGTAAATACCCAGAGAAGCAATTTGACGTGACAGTACAACAGTCGCATCTAAGTGAGCGAAGGTTGTTGCTGGTGACGGATCGGTCAAGTCATCCGCAGGTACGTATACCGCTTGTACAGAAGTAATAGAACCCGTCTTAGTTGAAGTGATACGCTCTTGCAGAACACCCATCTCTTCAGCCAATGTTGGTTGATAACCTACCGCAGAAGGCATACGACCTAACAGTGCAGATACTTCAGTACCGGCTAAGGTATAACGATAGATGTTGTCAACGAACAACAGTACGTCACGACCTTCGTCACGGAACTTCTCTGCCATAGTCAGACCAGACAGTGCAACACGCAAACGGTTACCTGGAGGCTCGTTCATCTGACCATAAACCATGGCCACTTTGTCGAGAACGCCAGAATCTTTCATCTCGTAGTAGAAGTCGTTACCTTCACGAGTACGTTCACCTACACCGGCGAATACAGAAAGACCCGAGTGGGCTTTAGCGATGTTGTTAATCAGTTCCATCATGTTAACTGTCTTACCAACACCCGCACCACCGAACAAACCGACTTTACCGCCCTTAGCGAATGGACAAACAAGGTCGATAACCTTGATGCCAGTCTCTAACAGTTCAGTAGAGCTTGATTGATCTTCGTATGAAGGAGCTGTACGGTGAATGACATAACGCTCTTCTTCACCGATTGGACCCGCTTCATCAATAGGCTCGCCTAATACGTTCATGATACGGCCAAGAGTGGCGGTACCAACTGGAACAGTAATAGGTGAACCTGAGTTTACTACTTCAAGACCACGACGCAGACCGTCAGAAGAACCCATAGCGATGGTACGAACTACACCACCACCTAGCTGTTGCTGAACTTCCAGCACCAAACCATTACACGGGCCTTCACCTACGATTTTCAGAGCGTCATATACTTGAGGTACGGCATCTTGTGGGAACTCTACGTCCACAACCGCGCCAATCACTTGGACAACAGTACCTGTGCTCATGATTAATCCTCTAAAACTTGTATTCGTTACCTAACCTAAACCGCAGAGGCACCAGAAACAATTTCCGACAGTTCCTGCGTAATCGCAGCCTGACGGGCCTTGTTATAGACCAGTTGCAAGTCGTTGATAAGCTCACCCGCGTTGTCTGTTGCCGACTTCATTGCTACCATACGGGCAGCTTGTTCAGAGGCAATGTTTTCAACAACACCTTGGTAAACCTGAGATTCTACATAACGGACCAATAAAGTATCCAAAAGTGCTTTTGGATCTGGCTCGTAGATATAATCCCAACGATGAGCAGTTTCATCATCTTCTGATTTAGGCAAAGGTAGCAGCTGCTCGATCACAGGAGTCTGCGTCATAGTATTCACAAATTTGTTAAATACCACGTACAGACGATCCAGCTTGCCTTCGTTGTAAGCTTCTAGCATGACACCGACTGTCCCGATCAAGTCAGCGAGCTTTGGAGCATCGCCTAAACCTGAAGCGTGAGCAGACACTTGTCCACCGAAGTTTTTGAAAAACTGCACACTACGTGCACCGATAGGGCAAAATTCAAATTCTGCACCTTGGGCTTTCCAGCTTTTCACGTCTGCAATAACCTTTTTGAAAAGGTTAACGTTCAGACCACCACAAAGGCCACGGTCGGTTGCTACAACAATGTAACCAACCCGCTTAGCCTCTCTCACCTCCAAATAGGGGTGTTTATACTCGAGAGAACCTTGCGCGACGTGACCGATCACCTTACGCATGCTTTCCGCATATGGACGGCTCGCAGCCATGCGTTCCTGCGCTCTGCGCATTTTGCTGGCTGCCACCATTTCCATGGCGGACGTGATCTTCTGAGTGTTTTTCACACTCGCGATCTTGGTTTTAATCTCTTTAGCGCCGGCCATCTCTACTCTCCAATCTGGACCTGAGGTGTCTTAAGACACCTCTATCATTGTTACCAGGTTTGGGTTGCTACGAACTTGTCGAGGCCAGCTTTTAATTCAGCTTCGATATCAGCGCTATAATCGCCAGTATCATTGATAAGCTTCATTAAAGGAGCATGCTCGCTGTTCATGAACGAGAGCAGAGCGGCTTCGAAATTACCGACCTTATTCAGCTCAACACTCTTCAGGTAACCTTTTTCAGCTGAGAAAATAGACACAGCTTGAGCGGCTACGCTCATAGGAGCATATTGCTTTTGCTTCATCAGTTCGGTAACACGCACACCATGCTCAAGCTGAGCACGTGTTGCATCGTCAAGATCAGATGCAAATTGCGAGAACGCAGCAAGCTCACGATACTGTGCTAGTGCGGTACGAATACCACCAGACAGTTTCTTGATGATCTTAGTCTGAGCCGCACCACCAACACGAGAAACAGAAATACCTGGGTTAACCGCTGGACGTAGGCCAGAGTTAAACAGATCGGTCTCAAGGAAGATCTGACCATCGGTAATAGAAATTACGTTGGTCGGTACGAATGCAGAAACGTCACCCGCTTGCGTTTCAATAATCGGCAGCGCGGTTAAAGAACCAGTTTTGCCAGTTACTGCACCTTTAGTGAACTTCTCTACATAAATCGCGTTAACGCGTGATGCACGCTCTAATAAACGTGAGTGTAGATAGAATACGTCACCTGGGTAAGCTTCACGGCCAGGTGGACGCTTGAGCAGTAACGAAATTTGACGATAAGCAACTGCTTGCTTAGACAAATCATCGTATACGATCAAAGAATCTTCACCGCGGTCACGGAAGTATTCACCCATAGAACAACCAGAATATGGCGCTAAGTATTGTAGAGCAGCGGCTTCAGAAGCAGTTGCAACAACAACGATAGTGTTAGCTAAAGCACCGTGTTCTTCTAGCTTGCGTACTACGTTAGCGATAGTAGAAGCCTTTTGGCCAATCGCGACGTACACACATTTAATGCCAGAATTTTTCTGGTTGATGATTGCGTCGATCGCCATTGCTGTTTTACCAGTTTGACGGTCGCCAATGATCAATTCACGTTGACCACGACCGATTGGGATCATGGCATCAACGGCTTTATAACCAGTTTGAACTGGTTGATCAACAGACTGACGTTCAATAACACCTGGTGCGATAACTTCAATTGGCGAGAAACCATCGTTATCGATAGGTCCTTTACCGTCAATTGGCTCACCTAGAGTGTTAACAACGCGGCCAAGAAGACCGCGGCCAACTGGAACTTCCAGAATACGGCCAGTCGTTTTCACTTTTACGCCTTCTGCTAAATCAGCATAAGGACCCATTACTACGGCACCGACAGAATCACGTTCAAGGTTCAACGCGATTGCAAAACGGTTACCAGGCAGTTCGATCATCTCACCTTGCATCACGTCGGCTAGGCCGTGGATGCGGATGATGCCGTCACTTACCGCAACGATAGTACCTTCGTTACGAGATTCGCTAACGACTTCGAACTGCTCGATCCGCTGCTTAATCAGATCGCTGATTTCAGTGGAATTCAGTTGCATGCTCAAACTCCCAATTACGACTGCAGCTTATCAGACAGACGCGATAACTTACCGCGGACCGAGCCATCGATGACTAGGTCTCCTGTCTTAATTATTACACCGGCGATGAGCGCGGCGTCAGTGCTACAATTCAGCTTAACTTTGCGTGCGAGACGTTTCTCTAAAGAAATACTAATCTGCTGTTGTTGTTCAGAGCTCAGCTCAGTTGCAGAAACCACATCAGCTTCTACTTCTTTTGCCCACTCATTACGGTATTCAGTAAATAACTGAGATACAGCAGGTAGCACCTTTAAGCGACCGTTTTCAGCCATTACCTTTATCAGGTTCTGACCTTGCACATTGACTTGCTCACCACACACACTAATAAAGAGTGCTGCGAGCTTAGTGCTGGCTAAAGAGCCAGCTAACAGTGGTTGCATGGTTTCGTTTTCACTCACCAATGCGGCAAACGTGAGCATTTCAGCCCAAGAATCCACTGCATCTTGTTCAATAGCAAAGTCAAAAGCTGCCTTTGCGTAAGGGCGAGCGATGGTGGTTAATTCAGCCATAACTCAACTCCCTTATCAAATTTCAGCGACTAGTTTATTAACTATGTCACTGTGGGCGGCTGGATCAATAGAACGCTCAAGGATCTTCTCAGCACCCATGATGGCAAGAGTAGCAACCTGCTTACGCAGATCCTCTTTGACGCGATTACGTTCAGCTTCAATTTCTGCTTTACCCTGAGCGATGATTTTAGCACGCTCAGCGTCTGCTTCGGTTTTGGCTTCTTCAACTATTTGAGCTTTACGCTTGTTAGCTTGCTCAATAATTTCATTAGCCGTTACCTTGGCTTCTTTTAGTTGGTCAGTCGCTTTCGCTTGTGCCAACTCCAGGTCTTTTACCGCACGATCAGCATCAGCTAGACCGTCAGCAATCCTTTTTTGGCGCTCTTCGATGGCATTCATCAAAGGGGGCCATACAAACTTCATGCAAAACCACACGAAGATGATAAAGGCGACCGTCTGACCGATTAGGGTAGCGTTGAAATTCACAACAGCCTCCTATTTAGAGTTAAGACAGAAGCGTTTTTTACAGCATTGCACCCAGTGGGTTGGTAAATAGCATAAATAATGCGATACCAACACCGATCATAGTTACGGCGTCAAGAAGACCCGCTACGATGAACATTTTAACTTGTAGCATAGGAGCCATTTCTGGTTGACGCGCAGCGCCTTCCAAGAACTTACCGCCTAATAAGCCGAAACCGATTGCAGTACCAAGAGCACCCATACCAATCAGCAGAGCAACAGCGATAGCTGTCATGCCTAAAATCGTTTCCATCTGTATCTCCAGTATCTAAATCTATATTAGTTGATGATTTAGTTTAAAATTTCTTCAGCAATCCTTAATGATCTTCATGCGCCATGCTTAAATAAACAATGGTCAACATCATGAAGATAAACGCCTGCAGCGTGATAACCAAAATGTGGAATATTAACCAGCCCAGTTGCAGAGTCACACCTAGGGTAGATAATAACAAGTTGGTACCATACATCAGCGCAATAAGGATGAAGATCAACTCACCTGCGTACAAGTTACCAAAGAGTCGCAATGCCAATGAAATTGGCTTAGCAATCAAAGTAACAGTCTCTAATAGGAGGTTGACGGGTATCATTGCCTTATGGTTAAAGGGCTGTAGTGTCAATTCTTTAACAAACCCAGACACACCTTTGACCTTAATGCTGTAAAAAATAATCAGCACGAACACACCGATAGCTAAGCTAAAGGTAATGTTAACATCAGTCGTCGGAACCGCTTTTAGATAGGGAATACCCATTAAACTTGCTGCGTGAGGCAGCCAATCTACAGGGATCATATCCATGAAGTTCATCATGAATACCCATACAAAAATGGTCAGAGCTAAAGGCGCGATCAGAGCATTGCGACCATGAAAACTTTCTTTCACGCTGTTATTTACGAACTCGACGATAATCTCAACAAAACATTGCAGTTTGCCAGGAACACCGGAAGTCGCTTTTTTACCAACGCTGCGGAAAATCCACAGGAACAGAACACCAAGACCAACCGAAAAGAACAACGAATCAATGTGCCATGTCCAAAAGCCTTCACCAACACTTAAGTTGGTAAGGTGATGTTGGATATAGCCCTGCGGTGTTAACGCTTCACCAGTTGCAGCCATGATTCATCCCACTTAACTTTGCTTGAAGTATAAAGGAGCTGTCCAATGCACGATTAGCGTCAGCACATAACAAACAAAAAGCGGCATAAAAGCGACCTTAAGATTGATAAACACAAACGAAAACATTGCGATGGTTAACAGCAACTTTACCGCTTCCCCCCAGTAAAAAGTCTTTATGACTTTTGCAGCTGAACTTGCTCCCGTGTGGGAGAAAGCGAGGGTTGCGAATACAAAATTAGGGAGCACAGCGATTGAACCACCTGCTAATGCAGAATAGCCAAACTGAACTCCCCACACGGCGAAAAAGAGAATTGAAGCACCCCCAGCGACCGCCGCCTGCATCATCACCAATTTATAGGCTGACCACCGGCCACGACGCGCTAAAACCTTACTCAATTCATCCTCTCCGCATTCATACTTTTTGTTTCGATGACCGGATGACAAATACCCGTATTTATGTCGATGCACAAAAAGCTTGCGAAAGTATACCTTTTCACGCCTTCATTGCAACTTTGAGATAAGGAAAAACAACACTTTTAACGTGATCTCGCGCCAAACGAGTTAAAATGTAAGATTAGCATCTGTCACAAATTTACATTAAAAACTGTTAATCTACAGACATTAATGAATTTTACTAAGAATTCCGTCTAATTCAGCCAGATTCTGATAGTTAATTACAATTTTACCCGTGCCCTTACTGCTATGAGCGATCGAAACCTTGGCACCTAATCTTTCAATTAACTGCTGCTCTAAACGACAAACATCTTGATCTTTAGTCGTAGTTTCGGCTTGTTTAGGCGGATTTAAGGTTTGATTAATTAATCGTTCAGTTTCGCGAACGGTTAATTCCTTAGCGGCCACTAATCTCGCAAGATTTGTTTGTTCTTCTCCCTCAATTGCCAACAAAGCGCGAGCATGACCCATATCAATGTCGCCATACTCGAGTAGACGCTTAACAGGCTCATTTAGGCCGTTTAAACGTAACAAGTTAGATACACTCGCTCTGGATTTTCCCACAACATCGGCAACCTGTTGGTGAGTCAGTTCAAACTCTTGCATTAAACGTTGCAATGCAATGGCTTCTTCCATGGCATTTAAGTCTTCACGCTGGATGTTTTCAATCAAAGCAATAGCAACAGCGGCTTCATCAGCTACTTGCTTTACAATGCAGGGGATTTTATTCAAGCCAGCAAGTTGCGCAGCACGCCAACGACGTTCACCCGCAATGATCTCATACATGTTATTCGTTACTTGTCTCACAACGATAGGCTGAATAATGCCTTGGTTGCGGATAGAGTGTGCCAGTTCTTCCAACGCTTCAGGGGACATGTCTTTACGAGGTTGATATTTACCTGGCTGTAATAAGTCTAAATCGAGATGGATAAGCTCTTCTTTTTTATCGACAACATCAGCTTCGTCAGTGTGCTTTTTACTGGCGGCATGGCTGTTACTCAGTAGGGCATCTAACCCTTTGCCTAATCCTCTTTTCTTTAACGTCATGGTGATCCTTTACGCTTGCTTAGCCTGAGTTTGTTGTTCTGAACGACGGATCATTTCACCCGCAAGCGCTAGATACGCCTTAGCGCCAGCACTCGATTTATCGTAATACATAGCAGGCGCTCCAAAACTTGGTGCTTCTGCTAGCCTCACATTACGTGGGATAACAGTACGGTAGACTTTGTCACCAAAATGCTGTTTTAGCTGATCGGACACATCATTAGACAAACGATTACGCGGATCATACATAGTACGTAAAATGCCTTCGATACCAAGTCCAGGATTAACCATAGCAGCAAGCTTAGTGATGGTATCAATCAGCGCAGTTAAGCCTTCGAGGGCATAATATTCACACTGCATAGGCACGAGTACAGAGTCGGCCGCAGACATAGCGTTTACGGTCAACATGTTCAATGAAGGAGGGCAGTCGATAAAGATATAATCATATTGATCTTTGATCGGTGCGAGTGCGTTACGCAAACGAATCTCACGGGCAAA
The DNA here is from genome assembly GCF_018224605.1 of Shewanella sp. M16. NCBI lineage: Bacteria > Pseudomonadati > Pseudomonadota > Gammaproteobacteria > Alteromonadales > Shewanellaceae > Shewanella > Shewanella sp. M16. Next base: position 20,040 of record NZ_JAGTUL010000028.1, read on the forward strand.
AAACTCCATCAATTTGATTTCTGCCGCAGTGACATCGCCATTACTGGCGATCAGATCATACTTACCCGCAGTGTTTTTAATGACGATCTCGTCGAAGGATTTTTCTTCAACCAATAATTCATAAGCTGTATTAGCTACGTCATACTTATCGACACCGCTCCCCATGGTGGCATTACCTTGAGGATCGAGATCGATCAATAATACTTTACGTTTTGTTGCTGCTAACGAAGCGGCGAGGTTAACGCAAGTAGTTGTTTTTCCTACGCCACCTTTCTGGTTAGCCACGGCAATCACTTTACCCACAATATCACCCTGTATGTAAATGCTGGTTTATTGCCCTTGCTTATAAATGATTTATTTATCACTTTTAAGCCTGTTATTCTTTGATTATCTTCAATAAATGTCTTTTTTCATCGAGTTTAGGCACCTTAAGCTCGATAACTTCTTTCACCACAAATCCACTTGGAATATGTTGCATCTCTTCATCATTCAACTGGCCTTTAAGTGCATAAAACTGTCCATGTTCGGCGGGGAGATGATGGCACCAAGTCAGCATATCTTGGATTGAGGCAAATGCACGACTTAATACGCCGTCGAATTTATCCTCCGGTTGATAAGCTTCTACGCGGCTTTCAACTGAGCTGATGTTATGTATGCCTAATTCAAAGGACACTTGTTTTTGAAAACGAATACGTTTACCTAAGCTGTCCAATAACACAAATTGTTTATCGGGATTCATAATGGCTAACGGGATCCCAGGTAAACCCGGTCCAGTGCCTACATCGATAAAACGTTCACCTTGCAGGTGTTTTGAAACCACTAAACTGTCCATGATATGACGGATCAGCATAGCTTCGGGATCTCTCACCGATGTCAGGTTATAGGCTTTATTCCATTTGTTGAGCATGCCAACAAAATCAATTAGTTGTTTTTTCTGCTCGGCGGTGGCGGGCAAATTAATTTCGGCTAAATAAGCCTCTAACTGGGCAGATAACACTGAGCAACCTCAACAAAGATACGATTATGAACGCGAAGGCTATTATGAAGCCCGAAAACGATGAAGGGAAGCCTGAATGCTTCCCTTCTATGACCTAAGCAGCGATTAAGCTAGCTTTTACGCACTCTTACGTAATAAGCCACGCTTTTTGAGATGAACCAACAAAATTGAAATAGCCGCAGGCGTAATACCAGAGATCCGTGAGGCTTGGCCTATAGTTTCTGGTTTATGGTTATTTAACTTAGCAATCACCTCGTTCGACAAGCCCGGTACTTCTTTGTAATCGAGCGTCAAAGGTAAACCAGTGTTCTCATTACGCACAGCTTTGTTGATCTCTTCCTGCTGACGTTGAATATAACCAGAATACTTAACTTGGATCTGAACTTGCTCAGCCGCCTGTGGATCTTCAAGCCCTGGACCAAAACCTTCGATCTGCATCAACTTGCTGTAATCCATTTCTGGACGACGCAGTAATTCTTCAAATGATGCTTCGCGAGAGATCGGCGTATTCAAGTGTGGGTTTAACGCATGGATCAAAGGTGAATTTGGATGCACCCATTGAGCGCGCAAACGTTGTAACTCAAGTTCGATCGATTCTAACTTCTCACTAAATGCCGCCCAGCGAGTGTCGTCAACTAAACCTAATTCGCGACCTTTTGCCGTTAAGCGAATATCAGCGTTATCTTCACGGAGTAGCAAACGGTATTCGGCACGGCTAGTAAACATACGGTACGGTTCTTTGGTACCCAGAGTCGATAAATCGTCAACTAACACACCAAGATACGCTTCGTCACGGCGTGGACACCAGGCTTCTTTGCCTTGCACTTGCAGTGAGGCATTCATGCCTGCTAATAAACCTTGAGCACCGGCTTCTTCATAACCTGTAGTGCCGTTTATTTGGCCAGCGAAGAATAAACCGTTGATCGCTTTGGTTTCTAATGAGTTTTTCAGATCTCTTGGATCGAAATAATCGTATTCGATCGCATAACCTGGACGCATGATTTCTGCGTTTTCCATGCCTTTGATCGAACGTACTAAGTTCAACTGTACATCGAAAGGTAAGCTAGTTGAGATCCCGTTAGGATAGATCTCATTGGTATTTAAACCTTCTGGTTCGATGAAGATCTGATGCGAAGATTTATCCGCAAAGCGGTGGATCTTGTCTTCAATCGATGGGCAATAACGTGGACCAATACCTTCGATGACCCCTGAATACATAGGGCTTCTGTCTAAACCACCACGAATAATTTCATGTGTTTTTTCATTGGTGTGAGTGATCCAGCAAGAAATCTGTTTTGGATGATGACTGACATCCCCCATAAATGACATGACAGGTAACGGAGAATCGCCTCTCTGTTCAGCCATTTGAGAAAAATCGATCGTGTTTGCATCGATACGTGGCGGTGTACCTGTTTTTAAACGGCCGACTCGGATCGGTAATTCACGTAATCGATTTGCTAAAGCAATCGCTGGTGGATCGCCTGCACGGCCACCGCTGTAGTTTTCTAAGCCTATATGAATTTTGCCGCTTAAGAATGTACCTGTTGTTAATACAACAGCTGGAGATTCAAAAGCTAAACCCATTTGGGTAACCACGCCAACTACTTGATGATTTTCAACAATTAAGTCATCTACGGCTTGTTGGAAAATACGTAAGTTAGGTTGGTTTTGTAATATATTTTGGATTTTTTGACGATACAGTGCACGGTCAGCCTGTGCTCGTGTTGCTCGTACTGCTGGGCCTTTACTTGAATTTAAGGTTCTAAATTGGATCCCTGCATAATCGGTTGCGATTGCCATTGCACCACCTAAGGCGTCAATTTCTTTCACTAAATGGCCTTTGCCTATGCCACCGATCGCTGGATTACAAGACATTTGTCCTAACGTATCGATATTGTGCGTTAGTAATAATGTTTTTGATCCCATTCTTGCTGCTGCCAACGCGGCTTCAGTTCCGGCATGACCACCACCAACAACAATAACATCAAACCGTTCATGAAAATGCATGCCACTACCTTCAATTGCTAAGAGACTCAGTACGAGCCGAGCATTTTAGCATTTGCTTCGTCTTAGGTGAATGATCATTTTACGCTGTTCGATCGAGATGATCCGGACTAATAGATCTTAAGATCTTTATATAGATCTTCTTATTATGTTTACTATTAGGATCGCGTTTTTCTGTGCATAACCCAAATTCATTATATAAATCATTAATTAGCGCGATCTTGATCCTGTGATCTGATCGCGATCTAATGTCATTAAACATGGGGATAGATCGCCTACTTATCCACAAGGTGGATCATTAAGCAGATCGGACTGTGAATAGTACAGAGGTTGATCAGATCTAAATAATAGCTTATCCACATGTTTATACTTTAAATAAGTAAATTGTGGATAAATAGGATCTAAACTGTACATAGATCGGGACCTTATCCAATAAGCGATCTTAAATGTCCTGTTGCCATTGTGCTAACCATGCAAGGGCTGGGTCTTCCGGCACAGGATCAAGCTGTACATCGATCTGGATCTTATCCACAAAGGCTTTTGCATCGCAGTCTTGAATAGCCGAAATTAATTTTTCTGGGCCTTGGCAAAAGGTATCGTAACTTGAGTCACCAATTGCACATAAGGCAAAGTTTACTTGGCTGAGATCCGGTTTTTGCTCGGTAATTTCGTTGAAAAAAGGCTGAATATTATCTGGAAGATCACCAGCTCCATGAGTTGATGACACGATAATCCACAGTGCATGGGTGTCTATTTCGCACAATGTTGGGGTTAAATGAACTTGAACTTGGTGTCCTTGCTCCGTTAATTGGGCCATCATTTCGTCGGCAACATACTCTGCACTGCCCAATGTTGTACCAACGATTACTTCAATCTTTGCCATTATGATTTCTCAGTGTGTTGTTGTTTTTAAAACTAATTTCAATTAAATAGATAGCTGAATGGCTATTATTATGTTCATCATAAAGGAAATGTGGATAGGACCACAGAAGCAATACGTGATTTTTGCAGTTTTTGCATCCTTTATATAAGGTTGGTTTCGCTTACATGTTACCTTTAGCTTCTTGATACATAATTAATATATTTAAAAAGTTAATTTCATTTAAAATCAAATAATTATAATAGGATGGTCCATGACAACACCCGTAAATGCGCCCCAGTGGCCACGGCAAATTCCTTACATCATAGCCAGTGAAGCTTGTGAACGTTTTAGCTTTTACGGTATGCGGAATATTCTTACCCCATTCTTGATGACAGCACTTTTGTTGTCTATTCCAGAAGAACTGCGCGGAACTATGGCTAAGGATGTGTTCCATTCCTTTGTCATTGGAGTGTATTTTTTCCCGTTACTCGGTGGTTGGATTGCCGATCGTTTTTTCGGTAAATACAATACTATCTTATGGTTAAGTTTAATTTATTGTGTTGGCCATGCATTTCTCGCTATTTTTGAACACAGTATTCAAGGGTTTTATACGGGATTATTTTTAATTGCGCTCGGATCGGGTGGGATTAAGCCCTTGGTTTCTTCCTTTATGGGAGATCAATTTGATCAAACCAATAAAACATTGGCGCAGAAAGCGTTTGATCTGTTTTATTTTACGATTAACTTTGGCTCCTTCTTTGCCTCGTTATCTATGCCATTACTATTGAAATATTATGGTGCTGCGGTCGCATTTGGGATCCCTGGTGTCTTAATGTTTATTGCAACTGTGTTCTTCTGGTTAGGTCGAAAACGTTATGTGCATATGCCACCCGAGCCGAAAAATCCCCATGGTTTTTTACCCGTTATTCGTACCGCATTGCTCACTAAAATCGCTGGTCAAGCCAACATAGGTTTAGTGTTAGCTTTAGTTGGGATAATTTCTGCAGCGTATGCCTTAGTGAATATTCCAACCTTAGGTATCGTTGCTGGTTTGTGTTGTGCGTTAGTGCTAGTGATGGGATTTGTTGGCGCTGGGGCTTCATTGCAACTCGAACGCGCTAGGGGGATCCATCCGGATATCGCCGTTGATGGGGTGCGTTCAGTACTACGGATCTTAATCTTATTTGCGTTAGTGACTCCTTTTTGGTCTTTGTTCGATCAGAAAGCGTCCACTTGGATATTGCAAGCCAATGACATGTCTAAACCGGAATGGTTTGAACCCGCTATGATGCAAGCTTTAAACCCATTATTAGTTATGTTACTGATCCCATTTAATAACTTTGTGTTATATCCGGCGATTGAGCGCATGGGTATAAAGTTAACTGCTTTGCGTAAAATGGGGGCAGGGATTGCCATCACGGGCGTGAGTTGGATAGTCGTTGGTAGCATTCAATTGGTGATGGATGGCGGCTCGGTATTATCAATCTTTTGGCAGATTGTGCCCTATGCTTTGCTCACCTTTGGTGAAGTATTAGTCTCTGCCACTGGGCTAGAGTTTGCCTACAGCCAAGCGCCTAAAGCCATGAAAGGCACTATCATGAGTTTTTGGACCTTATCAGTGACCGTCGGTAACTTATGGGTGTTACTGGCGAACGTCAGTGTGAAAAGTCCGGCTGTGACCGAACAAATTGCCCAGACGGGGATCAGCATTACCGCATTTCAGATGTTTTTCTTCGCAGGTTTTGCCATCTTGGCGGCATTGATGTTTGCGCTTTATGCAAGATCCTATCAAATGCAAGATCATTACCGCCACGTCGAATCATGAGGATGGGTGGAAATATTCGGTTGTAGATAAAAAATCAGCCCATATCGTATGGGCTGATTTATATGAAAATAATATTAAGGTTAGTTATTTTCCAATACAGAAAGAGCTAAAAATTTTGCCTAAGAGATCATCTGAGGTGAAGCGGCCAGTGATTTCTGATAGTGCTAATTGGCACATGCGTAACTCTTCTGCCAGCAGTTCTCCTGCTAGATATACTTCTAATTGTTCTTTACCCAATTGCAGATGGTTTGCGGCGAGTTCAAGGGCTTCTAAGTGACGACGCCGGGCGATAAAGCCACCTTCGAGGTTACTCTGGTAGCCCATGAGTGATTTTAAATGCTGCTTTAACTGTTCAACACCTAAGCCTGTTTTCGCCGAGATCCGGTAAACACTATAACCTTGTTCCTCTGTCATCATTAAGTCTTCGCCAGTGAGATCGGCTTTATTGCGGATCACTGTCACACCTAAATTTGAGGGCAGGCGATCGACAAAGTCAGGCCAAATATCATGGGGATTAACGGCGGCTGTGGTGGTGCCATCAACCATAAATAACACCCGATCGGCACTGTTTATTTCATTCCAAGCGCGTTCTATACCAATTTGTTCAACGGTATCTGTCGTATCACGTAGACCTGCGGTATCGATAATGTGCAGTGGCATGCCATCTAAGTGGATGTGCTCGCGTAATACATCCCTTGTTGTACCGGCAATTTCGGTAACGATAGCCGATTCTTTACCGGCTAAAGCGTTTAATAAGCTGGATTTTCCGGCGTTAGGACGACCCGCGATCACGACTTTCATGCCTTCGCGGATGATAGAACCTTGTTTAGCACTGGCTTGCACTAGGTCAAGTTTGTCGATGATTTTGTAGAGTGCATTGGCAATTTTACCATCACTTAAAAAGTCGACTTCTTCATCGGGGAAATCAATCGCAGCTTCTACATATAAACGTAGGTTAGTGACTTGATCCACCAGCTCATGGACTTCCTTAGAAAATTCACCTTGGAGTGATTGCAGCGCGCTTTTAGCCGCTTGCTCACTGGTGGCATCGATAAGATCGGCAATCGCTTCGGCTTGGGTCAAGTCTAGCTTGTCGTTCATAAAGGCTTGTTCGCTGAACTCACCGGGTTTGGCTATTCGAATACCACCGACTTCCATTACACGTTTGATCAGCATGTCTAGAACGATTTGGCCGCCGTGGCCTTGAAGTTCCAATACATCTTCGCCAGTAAAGGAATTGGGGCCTTTAAAAAACAGCGCTATGCCCTGGTCGATTACTTGGCCTGTTGCACTTTTAAAGTCGCAATAATCGGCATATCTTGTTTTAGGAAGATGACCCAATACGGCCATAGCGACATCACAGGCCTTGTTGCCTGAAATTCGGATGATGCCAACGCCGCCACGTCCGGGCGCGGTGGCTTGAGCCACGATAGTGTCAGTTGTCACGGAAATACCCACCAAACTAATATCTACCAAATCATGTAAAGGAAAAGGCGGCTAATTAAGCCGCCTTTAGTATTATTTTCACTTTATGCTTTGCTAAAGGTAGGGCTTATTTTAAGCCTTTTTTCTCAAGACCTGCATAAATAATCTTCTGCTGCGTGATGGCAACTATGTTACCTACTAACCAGTACAGTACTAGACCTGATGGGAACCACAGGAAGAATACGGTAAAGATTACTGGCATCCATTGCATCATTTTCACTTGCATTGGATCCATTGTCGGCGCAATTGGTTGCATCTTCTGCATTACAAACATAGAGACGCCCATCAGCAGCGGCAGTATGTAGTAAGGATCTTGTACCGATAAATCGTGGATCCACAGCATAAATGGTGCATGACGTAATTCGAAGCTTTCTAGCAATACCCAGTATAAAGCAATGAAGATTGGCATCTGTAAAATAATAGGTAAACAGCCACCCATAGGGTTAACTTTTTCTTTCTTATACAGTTCCATCATGGCTTGACCCATCTTTTGACGGTCATCACCAAAGCGTTCTTTTAAATCTGTCAGCTTAGGTTGCAGATTACGCATCTTCGCCATTGAGGTGTACTGTGCTTTTGTCAGCGGGAACAGTAAACCACGAACGGTTAACGTGATTAGAATAATTGCCACACCCCAGTTACCGACGAATGATTGATAGAACATCAATAGCCAGTGAATAGGAACCGCTAACCACCATAAGAAACCGTAATCGACCACTAGGTTTAAGGTTTCAGAAATCGCTGACAGTGCCGCTTGATCCTTAGGACCAACATAGAACTGTGAGCTAATTTCTTGGCTGGCACCAGGTGCAATATCGTATACCGCGCCGCGGAAACCAATATTAGCTAAACCGCCAGCACTGACACTAGAAAAAATGGTGTTGCTGTCAGTTGCGGGTGGTACCCAAGCTGAAACGAAATAGTGTTGTAACATGGCTGCCCAACCGCCTAAAGTGGCTTGGTTCAGGTTACTTTTGGCCATGTCGTCAAAGTTGTATTTTTCATAGCGCACATCATTCGTTGAGAACGCACCACCACGATAGGTAGGCATCATCATGCTGCTTTCAGATGGCTTGATCGTTTGTTTAATCTGACCGTACATCTGAACTTGCAGCGGTGCTGCTGAAGTGTTGTTGATTTTATAGTCAACATCTATGTTGAACTTACCGCGATGGAATACGAACACTTTAGTGTAAGTCACACCATTGTCAGCGATATAAGTTAACGGTACTTCTAAGGTATCTTGGCCTTCGGCTAAGGTATATTCAGTTGCCGTTGTGCTAAATGCGGCACGGCCTTTTGCGCTGCTATCGATACCATCGCGACCAATTAGGCCACTTTGAGCGATATAAGTGAAATCATTCGTTTGCTCAAGCAATACGAATGGTTGATCTTTCTCTAGTTCTTTTTTGTGCGAAACTAACGCAGCAAAAACGATGTCACCACCCACTGGATTGATCTGAATGTCTAACTGATCTGTTTTTACCGTAATCAGTTTGCTGTTTGCAGTAACTGCTGCAGCAGGAACACCTGTATCAGCTTCTGGAACATCGGCACTGTGCGAGCTTGCCGCGTTCGCCACTAAGGACGATTCGGTTGCAACGGGTTTAGGAGCTTTGTCTGCTTGCCACTGTTGCCACAGCAAAAAGCTGACAAACAGTAGTCCTATGAGCAATATATTGCGTTGAGATTCCATAGCCTATTTATTACACCTATCATTTTTAGGGGGGACGGGATCACTACCGCCGGGATGTAAAGGGTGACATTTTAATATGCGTTTCAATGCAAACCAACAACCTTTCGCGGTTCCATGCACTTTTATTGCTTCAATAGCGTAGTGAGAGCAGGTGGGATTGAAACGGCATCGAGGGCCCAGTATAGGGCTTATGAATACTTGATAGCCACGAATTAACGTGGTCGCTAGCCATTGTAGCGGCGACTGAGTTTGCGCCATAGCTTTTCTATCAATTTGTTGATTTCAGCGTTTTCCATTTCCATCACGCCATTTCTGACAAGCACAACAATATCAAGATGAGGAATGTCGTGTTGATTTAAGCGAAAACTATCTCTGATCACGCGCTTAATACGGTTACGTTGATTGGCGCGTTTTACATAGCGTTTAGCAACAGTAAGGCCCATACGCGGATGTTGTTCCGTGTTAGGAATAGCGAGCAAGGTAATTTCAGCAGAAGATGCTTTGATGGGATTGGAAAATACAGATTTAAATTGCGCGGGAGTTAACAAACGTAACTCCCGCGAAAAGGTATAGCTAGTCAACTAGTTACCCACTTATTAAGCAGATAAACGAGCGCGACCTTTCGCACGACGACGTGCAAGCACCTTACGGCCGCCTACAGTAGCCATACGAGCGCGGAAGCCGTGAGAACGCTTGCGCTTCAGGTTGCTAGGTTGAAAAGTACGTTTACTCATGATGGCAATCCGTCTTTGTTATTAGTGAACATATCCTTATCTCTAGGATAGAGGTAAGGGCAAAAAAGAGGCCGAATTGTAATCACAATACTTAGTCACGTCAACAACGAAAGTAAGTAAGTGCTTTATTTCTGCCAGCGTATCCTTAGATCAACCCCCAGAATACACCATAAGATGTGGATAACTCTGTGTACGGACACTACATGTAGTAGTGCAGGGGATCTTCGAGCCGATCGAAGGGGCGCCATTATAGATCAATGTGGATCGCTTAATAAAGCAGGATTTGCGGTTAGTGCTGAATAAAAGGATCGTTTTGGATCTTTGATGATCGAGGATATCCACATAGAATGATCTCGCTGGGGATAAATATTTTTTAAGGATAGCGATCCTTGAGATCTCGCTATAGAATACACCTCTTTTTTGATGATCTTTTGGGGATAACTAAGTGGCTGTTTCACTTTGGCAACAATGTATCGGACGACTGCAAGATGAGCTTTCTGCTCAGCAGTTCAGTATGTGGATCAGACCGTTACAAGCCGAAATGGATGGAGATACTCTGGTGCTTTATGCGCCCAACCGCTTCGTGCTTGATTGGGTCAGAGATAAGTACATCAATATCATTAATCAGTTCTTTACTGAGCAAATGGGTAGTGACGCGCCTAAATTGCGTTTCGATATAGGTAGTCGTCCTTCGGCGAAAAAGCCAAGTGTACCGGCACCGATTGCGCCAACTCGAGCACCCAATACTCAAACGAAAGCGACTGTGGGCACGACGTTTAATGTCCAAGCCGAGCCTATGGCGAACGCGAATCACCGCAGTAACATTAATCCGAGCTACCAGTTTGATAACTTCGTAGAAGGTAAGTCGAACCAATTAGGTAAGGCTGCGGCGTTACAAGTGGCTGAAAATCCGGGTGGTGCTTATAACCCACTATTTTTATATGGCGGAACAGGTCTAGGTAAGACTCACTTGTTGCACGCTGTCGGTAACGGGATCATTAAAAATAATCCGAATGCCAAAGTGGTTTACATGCATTCCGAGCGTTTTGTTCAGGACATGGTTAAAGCGCTACAAAACAATGCGATCGAAGAATTTAAACGTTACTACCGTAGTGTTGATGCCTTGTTTATCGATGACATTCAATTCTTTGCCAATAAAGACAGATCCCAAGAAGAATTCTTCCATACCTTCAATGCGCTGCTTGAAGGGAATCACCAAATTATTTTGACTTCAGATCGTTATCCAAAAGAGATCGACGGTGTTGAAGACAGATTGAAATCGCGTTTCGGTTGGGGTTTAACTGTGGCTATTGAGCCACCAGAGTTAGAAACCCGCGTAGCGATCTTGATGCGTAAAGCTCAAGAGAGCGGCATTAATTTACCCGATGAAGTGGCTTTCTTTATTGCTAAGCGTTTACGTTCAAACGTACGCGAGCTAGAAGGGGCATTAAACCGCGTTATCGCCAACGCTAACTTCACGGGTCGGCCAATTACTATTGATTTTGTTCGTGAAGCCTTACGTGACCTCTTGGCACTTCAAGAAAAATTAGTCACTATAGACAATATTCAGAAAACCGTAGCTGAATACTACAAGATCAAGATGGCTGATATGTTGTCTAAGCGTCGTTCACGCAGTGTCGCGCGCCCAAGGCAAGTGGCAATGGCGTTATCCAAAGAATTAACTAACCAAAGCTTGCCGGAAATTGGTGATGCTTTTGGTGGTCGAGATCACACCACAGTGTTGCATGCCTGTCGTAAGATTGCTCAGCTACGGGAAGAGAGCCACGACATTAAAGAAGATTATGCTAATTTGATTAGAACCTTATCTTCTTAAAACAAGGAATTTGGACACGATGAAATTCTCAATTGATAGGGATGCCCTATTAAAGCCGTTGCAATTGGTGTGTGGTGCGGTAGAAAGACGCCATAACTTGCCCATTTTGTCTAACCTCCTTGTAGAAGTAAGTGGTCACTCACTTAAGCTGACTGGTACAGATTTAGAGGTCGAACTCGTGGGCCAAGCTGTGGTTCACGGTGATATCGAAGAAGGTCGTACTACGGTTCCGGCGAAGAAACTGCTCGATATTGTTAAGTCTTTGCCAGAACAAAGCGAACTGAAAGTCGAACAACAAGATAATAAATGGTTGCTGCGTTCAGGCCGTAGCCGTTTTTCCTTAGCGACGTTGCCCGCAGAAGAATACCCCAATGTTGAAGCCTTCCAAGCTGAGATTGAATTTAGCTTGAAGCAGGGCGTGTTGAAGTCAATTATCGACTCGACGCAGTTTTCGATGGCTAACCAAGATGTACGCTATTACCTCAACGGATTATTGTTTGAAACAGAAGGTAATGTTTTGCGTGCGATAGCGACCGACGGTCATCGTTTAGCCTTAAGTCATCGTACGATTGAAGCACAATTACCGGAAAAACAAGTCATTGTGCCCCGTAAAGGCGTAATTGAAATGGCGCGCTTATTGGAGTCTGACGATCTCGATATCACCATTGCTATTGGTGATAATGCTATTCGTGCTACTACGGCTAACACAGTATTTACCAGTAAATTAGTCGATGGTCGCTTCCCTGATTATCGCCGTGTATTGCCAAAGGGCGGTGATAAAATTGTGATTGCGAGTCGTAATCACCTGAAGCAAGCGCTGACGCGGGCTTCTATTTTATCCAATGAAAAATTCCGTGGTGTGCGTATTCAACTCGAAAATGGTCTGCTCAAGATCACCGCTAATAACCCTGAACAGGAAGAAGCGGAAGAAATCATCGATGTGGAATACAACAATCAGGCCCTAGAAATTGGTTTTAACGTCAGTTACTTACTGGATGTGCTCAACAACCTTAAGTCCGATGATGTGCGTATCACGCTCATTGATGGTAACTCCAGCGCCCTAATCGAAAACCATTTGGAAGAAGATTCCATGTATGTGGTTATGCCGATGCGCTTATAAACCATCGATTTTTACGTTACCCGTGTCTGTACCTCTGTCTTTGATGTCTATGCCGCTTAACGGCGGCACAGTGTTTAATGCACAGCATTGGCCATTCCTTCACTCATTTACCGATAGTCTTAGCCTGTGGCAGCGATTGAGTTGCTCGTTAAGTGCTATGAATCCTTACCTACGCCGTTTACGCGGCTTAATGAGTAATGCATGAGCCTGACCCGTCTCAATATCGAAGCGTTTCGCAACATTCAGTCCGCACAGTTAATCCCCGCACCTGGGATTAACGTGATTTATGGTCAAAATGGCAGCGGAAAAACCAGTATTTTAGAAGCCATTTATTTCCTCGGTATGGGACGCTCATTTCGCAGCCATTTATCCCAACGAGTGATTAATCACGATGACGATAAATTAACGCTATTTGCGACTTTAAATTTAGCGCGCGGTGACAGTAAAATTGGTTTACGCCGATTTCGCAATGGTGAGACGGAAGTGAAAATCGACGGCGAAAAAGTTAAACGTCTGTCGACATTAGCCGAAGCTTTACCTATTCAAGTGATCACACCTGAAAGCTTTTCTTTACTGTTTGAAGGCCCAAAATCCCGTCGACAATTTATCGATTGGGGCGCATTTCATGCTGACCCACAGTTTTATGGCGCTTGGACGAATGTTCGTCGCGTTCTTAAACAAAGAAATCAATTGCTTAGAAACGGTTCGGCTTACAGTCATATTCAATTTTGGGACCAAGAGTTTGTGCGCTATGCCGAGCAGGTCACCGAAATACGAAACCATTATGTAGACTCGTTAAATGAGCTACTTAAGGGTATAATCGGGGAGTTTTTACCGAGTGTAGATGTGAAGGTTTCATTTACGCGCGGCTGGGATAGTAAAACGGATTTTGCAGAACTACTCGAAAACCAATATTCCAGAGATTTGGCCACAGGTCATACCGTCAGCGGTCCCCATAAAGCTGACCTTAGACTTCGTGTAGGCACTTTGCCGGCGCAGGATGCCCTGTCCCGTGGTCAATTGAAATTATTAGTCTGTGCACTGCGTATTGCACAGGGAAAGTTGCTCAAACAACAAATAGATAAAAACAGTATTTATCTTGTGGATGATCTTCCGTCCGAGTTGGATGCACAGCATAGGCAGCTATTGCTTAAGCAGTTAACGGATACCGGAGCACAAGTTTTTGTGACCGCCATTGATCCTGCTGCAATAGTCGATTCGTTACACACGCCTCCCAGTAGGATGTTTCATGTGGAACAGGGACGTGTAACGGTAATTGAATAACCATTGAGAGAATAATATGTCAGAGAATAGTTACGATTCTTCGAGTATTAAGGTCCTTAAGGGCCTTGATGCAGTACGTAAGAGACCTGGGATGTATATTGGTGACACCGACGACGGTACGGGTCTACATCATATGGTGTTCGAAGTAGTCGATAACTCTATCGATGAAGCCTTAGCCGGCCACTGTAGCGATATTACGATTACTATCCATGTAGATGGTTCGGTTTCTGTTAAGGATGACGGCCGTGGTATTCCGGTCTCTATCCATGAGGAAGAAGGCGTATCGGCGGCAGAAGTTATTATGACGGTATTGCATGCCGGCGGTAAGTTCGACGATAACTCCTATAAAGTGTCTGGCGGTCTCCACGGCGTGGGTGTATCGGTTGTAAACGCTTTATCTAAAAAGCTGCAAATGACCATTCGTCGTGCTGGCAAAGTATATGAGCAGTTTTATACTCACGGTGTGCCTGATGCGCCGATCAAAGAGATTGGTGATGCAACCAAAACCGGTACCGAAATCCGTTTTTGGCCAAGTGAAGATACCTTCAGCGATGTTGAGTTTCACTTTGAAATTCTGGCAAAGCGTGTGCGTGAACTGTCTTTCCTTAACTCAGGCGTGGGTATTCGTCTGGTTGATGAACGCGACAATAAAAATGAATTTTTCAAATACGAAGGCGGTATTAGCGCATTCGTCGATTACCTGAACCGTAATAAAACACCCGTCAACAAAGACGTATTCCACTTTATGCAAGAGCGTGAAGATGGCATTACCGTTGAAGTGGCTATGCAGTGGAATGACGGTTATCAGGAAAATATTTTCTGTTTTACCAACAACATCCCACAGCGTGATGGTGGTACTCACTTAGTCGGTTTCCGTAGTGCGTTGACACGTAACCTCAACAGCTACATGGAAAACGAAGGCTATAACAAGAAAGGCAAAACCAGCGCGACTGGCGACGATGCCCGTGAAGGTTTGACAGCTGTTATCTCTGTTAAAGTGCCAGATCCTAAGTTCAGCTCGCAAACCAAAGACAAACTGGTTTCTAGTGAAGTGAAAACCGCGGTTGAACAAACCATGGGTGAGAAGCTGAACGATTATCTGCTGGAAAACCCAGCTGATGCGAAGTTGATCGTCGGTAAGATTGTCGATGCTGCCCGTGCCCGTGAAGCGGCGCGTAAAGCTCGTGAAATGACCCGTCGTAAAGGCGCACTCGATTTAGGTGGTTTGCCAGGTAAGCTGGCCGATTGCCAAGAAAAAGATCCTGGTCTTTCAGAAATTTACATAGTGGAAGGTGACTCTGCTGGCGGTAGTGCTAAGCAGGGACGTAACCGTAAGAACCAAGCGATTTTGCCACTGAAAGGTAAAATTCTAAACGTTGAGAAGGCCCGCTTCGATAAGATGTTGTCTTCTCAAGAAGTGGCCACACTGATCACGGCACTTGGCTGTGGTATTGGTCGCGACGAATATAACCCAGATAAAACCCGTTATCACAACATCATCATCATGACGGATGCTGACGTCGACGGCTCGCACATTCGTACTTTGCTGTTGACCTTCTTCTTCCGTCAAATGCCTGAATTGATTGAGCGTGGTTATGTGTATATTGCTCAACCGCCTTTATTTAAAGTGAAAAAGGGCAAGCAAGAACAGTATTTGAAAGATGAGCCAGCATTGACTCAATACCTCACGACTCAAGCATTGGATGGCACTGTTGTGTATCCAACGCAAGGTGCGATTGGTATGTCAGGTGAGCCGTTAGAGCGTTTAGTGACTCAGTATCGTGAAGTGGAAGCCATTGTGGCTCGTTTAGAGCAGCGCTATCCAACGCACATTACTAACCGTATGCTTTACCACCCAATGATCACCAACGAGATGTTGGCCGATGAAGGCAAGATGAAAGAGTGGATCGATGCCTTTATCCATGAGCTGGTGGAAATGGAAAACAGCGGTGTACTGTATTCTGCTGAGCCGATTCTCGATCCTGAGCGTAAAGTGTATCTGCCTAAGATCACCATTCGTAAACACGGTATCGATACTAACTATCTGTTTACTTATGACTTCTTCCAATCAAGCGATTATCAACGTATCGGTAAGTTAGGTGCGGCGTTAGATGGCATGATTGAAGAAGGCGGCTATGTACAACGCGGCGATCGTGTTAAAGAAGTCGGCAGCTTCCTCGAAGCGCTAGATTGGACGATTTCTGAAGCCAAACGCGGCTTATACATTCAACGTTATAAAGGATTGGGTGAGATGAACCCTGAGCAATTGTGGGAAACTACAATGGATCCTGAATCACGCCGTATGTTGCAAGTCACGATTGATGATGCTGTGGGTGCCGATCAGTTGTTCACTTGTTTGATGGGTGATCAAGTTGAACCTCGTCGTGAGTTCATCGAAGCGAACGCATTGAACGTGGCTAACTTAGACGTTTAATGCTAGATGTATAATATTAGACGTGTAATGCGTGTTAAGTGACACGCGTTAGTACTTGAATGATTAAGGGAAAGCCAAGGCTTTCCCTTTTTTATCTCTATGATTTATCTCTTTATCGATCAATACCCGCTTCATCCGCCGCAACAATTTCAGTCTCTGCTTTAGCCGCATTAATCCACGCCTGCATTTCCGGACAGCTGATCACATGCTGCATATAGGCACGGCTTGCCTGCGAGACTTCAATATCGTAGGTAAGAAAACGCATAACCACAGGGGCAAACATCATGTCGGCAATCGACCATTGGCCAAATAACCAAGTACCTTCGGAATTTGATGGGGCAAACTCGGCCATCTGTGCAGACCAAATCGCATCGATGCGCTCAATGTCTTTGCGGACCGCATCTGTGAGTTCAACATAGCGCCTCGCGCGTATGTTCATTGGTAGAGCGTTACGCACGGCATTAAAGCCTGAATGCATTTCACTGGCAATCGATCTGGCCTTGGCTTTTTGTTTAGGATCTTGCGGCCATGCGCTACCTGCAAGATAGGTGTCGTTGAGGTATTCACAAATTGATAGTGAATCCCATACCCTAATGTTACCATCGACTAATGTCGGTACTTTTAAAGTCGGCGAAATGGCTTTGAGTTGCTGATAGAAGCTGTCGGTATCGAGTTGCAGTAATATTTCGTTGAACTGCACGCCAGATTTTGCGGCCATAAACCAAGCCCGCAGTGACCAGCTAGAGTAGTTCTTATTGCCAATATAAAGATCCATTGTTTGTCCTTGAGTGAAATGCCGAGTGTTTCTGCAAAGCTACTATATGGACTCATTTCACCTATGACTAATGAATATTTTACCCTTTCTACATCCGCTAATACGCGTCATTTCTCTTGAGCTTACGAGTCACTTTTATTGAATTTAAACGACTCACAGCATTGAGATAATTTAACCATATCTTAATTACTTTGTTCGATGGATTCTGTCGAGATGAAGGCTAATTGGCGAGATAAATGGATGTGGCAGCGAGTGATTTACCCCGTAAGTGCACTGATTTTTATGCTATCGGCGGTGGCAAACGCCGATGAGGCAAATAAGTTATTGAATATGTGTAAGGCCTGTCATGGCGAGTCCGGAGTGAGTCGTTTTGAGCATATTCCTAACATTGAATGGCAAAACTCAGAATACCTATTGAAGCAACTGCGAGCCTTTAAGGCGGGGGATCGCCAAGATCCCACTATGACTAAAGTCGCCCAACTCTTGACTGAGGCTGATATGCAGCTGATGGCGGATTACTTTTACCTCGGAAAGGATAAATAACATGGATCTTAATCGTCGGGTTTTTATTAAAGGTGCGGTAGCGACTTCTGTTTTATCTGCCTTACCCGTTAAGTGGGTATTTGCCAATCAGCTTCCCGCAGAGGTTATTCCTCTGGATATATCAGCATTAACTTGGGCTAAGGCTGAGGACTTGCCGAATTATTTCAAAGTGTTAAACACTCATCCACTGAATGCGTTTCCGCCGGAGCATAAGCTCGCTCCTGCTGTGACGCCTGCCGATGCCTCGTTTATCCGTTGGAATGGCATAGTGCCTGACTTTAAGGCGTTAGATGCTAAAACTTGGACTTTTCAAGTGGATGGTGAGTCTGTTATCACCCCAAAAACCTACACAATTAATGAACTTAAGCGTCGCTTTAAGCATTACACATTGCAGTTGCTGATTGAATGTGGCGGTAATAGTCGCTCTGGCTTTTTTCCTAGTACTAAAGGCAATCAGTGGAATAATGCCGGCGTATTTTGCTCCGAGTGGACAGGTGTCTTAGTGAGTGATGTGCTTAAGGATTGCGGTATTAAAGCTGATGCTGTTTACACAGGCCATCACGGTGTTGATCGGCATTTGAGCGGCAAAGGTGAGGCTATTTCACGCGGCGTACCAATAAAGGCGGCGCTCGAAGAGCTTGGGCTTATTGCATGGTCGATGAACGGTGAGGACATTCCTTATCTACATGGATATCCCTTACGTATTGTGTTTGGTGGACGGCCAGGATCCGTTTCGCAAAAAGCGGCGACGGGGATCAGTGTGCGTAATAAAGTCCATGATGGGCATAAAATGGAAGCGCCAGCGTATCAACTCCCTAAATATCCCATAGCGCCAGGTGAGTCTGTTGATGATAAAGACTATAAAATCATTGAAGAAATGATAGTGAAGTCATTGATCACTCACCCCCAATCTGGAACCGAATTAGCTGTAGGTCAAAAGATGGCTATCGCAGGTCATGCTTGGGCGGGATTGCGGGAAGTGGTTAAGGTGGAAGTCAGTTACGATTATGGCACCCGTTGGTTTGCCGCTGAATTAGAAAAACCTAAAAACATAACAGCATGGCAGCAATGGAAGATTGAATTGCAATTACCGTCGCAGGGCTATTATGAAATCTGGGCCAAAGCGACCGATAGTGAAGGTGATAGTCAGCCTGTCGTACAACCGCAATGGAATCCTAAGGGATATATGTTTAACGGCTGCCACCGTATTGCCGTTAGGGTGGTGTGATGAAGTCGCATATCAATAAACTGATATTGCTTGGGCTAGTAGCATCCAGTATTTCGCTAGCCGCTGAGTATCCAGTGGACCCTAAATCGGGTTTGATCATGGCTCCTGGTTGGGAGTTAGTGAATTATCAATGTAATGCCTGCCATACCAGTATGATAGTCGTGCAAAACCACGGCGATAAAGCCTTTTGGAAAGAGACTTTGCAGTGGATGATAGACACTCAGGGTTTATGGGACTTGTCGGATACTTGGGAGCCCACCTTGAGTTATCTAAGCACTCATTATGGGCAGGCTGAAATGGATATGACGATCTTCAGACGTCTACCTTTAGAATCGAACCTGCAGCCTGTGCTAGTTAACCCTTTCCCTAAGGAACCAAAATGAAAGCGATTATCATAAGTTTGATTGCGCTATGTGGCTTATCCACAGAGGTTAATGGAGAGGTTTATCAAGCAGATATAGAGCGAGGTCAGGCATTGGCTACAGCACAGTGTGAGTCATGCCATGGCAATGCGGTGATCGCTATGGCCAAGCAATTCCCAAACTTAAAGGGACAAAAATTAGCTTATCTTAATAAACAGCTCGTCGATTTTAAAACCGGTTTACGACTCGATCCTTTGATGCAATCACAAGTCAGCGCGTTAAGTTCTGAGCAATTACAAGATGTGGCGCTGTTTTATAGCCAGCAAGTTACACCGAAGCTAAGTGCGAATTAGCGCGAGTATATAGTGTGTTATTTGAATTAAACCGATATGGGCTTTAGTTGGGATACGGGGTGATATTTTGTAGATTTGATTATGCAGTGGTTCGTTAACCTAGGCTACGTTGTAGTCGGTAGAAGTAATCATGCCATTCCGCTTGCGCCGTTGCCGCTTGTTCATCGTCAACCAATTCGAATTTAACTGTCTGCCCTGGGCGAGTTTGCGCGAGTTTCCACAGATCGGCTTCAATAATCACGGCTATTTGAGGATGATTGCTGGTGGTCTTAGCATCGGCAAGTAACACTAAAGGTTGCCCCGAAGCTGACACTTGAATGACTCCGGGCTTGACTGTATGGGATTGAACGGGAAATGGTTTTGCTAAGGTCAATATTTCCCCGTTGAGTATTGCACTTGCCCGATTGCTTTCTGCCGAAAGTTGCCACTGTGTTTGCCAGAATGTTTGCTGAGACTTCAACGAGAAGGCTTGGGTGTGTTTTGTTGCGAGTGCGCGAATATGCCCATTCCAACTTTTTTGAATTGCGCCAACTTGCCTTCTTAGTGGATGAGCTGAACCTAAGGTCAGGCTATCGCCAGCTTCTAATGCGCGACCATGAAATCCACCGATACCTGAGGTTAAATCAGTTGCAGCAGAATCCATCACTAACGGCACTTTAACGCCGCCATCAATCGCAACATAGGCACGCATGCCTTTATTTCCCCCTCTAAGACTGAGTTTTTGTCCTGTCTTAATGGAGTAACGCCAGCCGCAAACTATGGGTTTATTGTCTATGCGGGCATCAAAATCGGCACCCGTTAAGGCAATCCAAGCATCACGTTTAAACAAAAAAATCGATTGTCCGAAGGTCAATTCCAGTACGGGTGTATTGTCTGGGTTTGAGAGTAGGCGGTTTGCTAAACAGAGTGCAGGTCTATCTAAGGCACCAGCTTGGGTTACGCCTAAATGTCGATATCCCATGCGTCCGATATCTTGAACTGTGGTTAGTGCACCCGCTTTTATTACCTCGATCATCAAATTGTCCGTTGTTAGCTCGCGAGTAGATTGTTAATCACTTAAAGGGAGACAAAATACGTATCCCTTTATGAATGGTAGGCATATTGTCAGTTAAATGATGCTGAAATGTAAGTTTTTTGAGGTTTCAACTTGTAACCAAGATTGTCTTTGTAAAAGCAGTAATGGTGGGATAGAAGAAGTCCGAAATGAATTGAATATGTTACACTTAAGCTAAGTATTAGCCTCTCTACAATGCCTTAATACATGGCTTGAGCTGATCAAAATGGATTTATGATGGGCAATATTTAACTGACTTTTTAACAATTATTTATAATGACAGGTTGATGCTTCTTGATTAAATCACTTTTTAACAAACTCTTTAATATTCGTGATACGGCGACCGTTGAGAGACCCAAAAGTTTTTCAACGACAGACTTAGGTAAGTCGCTTGAACCTGCGCGAAAGCTAGCTAAACCTCTCGAAGACATTAGCGTGGTATCTGTGGATTTATCTGCACTCTTTTATAGTTTGTTATTTCCGACACGGGTTAAGGACACTGGCGGTGTAGCGAATAATCTTGAACGTCGGGTAATGGCTGAGATAGAGCAAGCCTTGGCATCGCCACAAGTCATCGCCGAAAAAGTGTTAAAGCTGCCGTCAAAGGTATTGGAGTTAGATCGTAAATTGGCCGACCCACAATTTGATATTAAGGATCTATTAGCGCTTATCGAGCGAGATCCTTTATTGAGTATTGAGGTGCTTAAGCTGTGTAATTCTCCCGCGTTTAAACGTAGCGATAGGGATATCACCAGTTTACAGCAGGCTTTGGTACAGCTTGGCCGCGAACAGTTGAGAAAATTTGTCACCACTTGTTTAGTGCGTGAAATGTTGGATATCAAACCAATCTATTTCCGTCGTTTTGGGGCAGAAATTTGGCGCCATTCGATGCAGGTTGCTTTTCTCGCCAGTGAGTTAAGCGATGAAGATCAAGATACGGCTTTTTTATTGGGCCTATTACACGATGTCGGCAAGTTGGCCATTTTTAAAATGCTCCTCGATGCATTTGTACAGGCAGAGCCGGGAGAACAGCCTAATTCTGGATTATTTAGACAAGTGATGACGACGAAATCGTTAACCTTGAGTTCATTGCTTGCTAAGCATTGGCAGTTACCCAATACCTTTGAAACAGAATTAGACAAGCTTGCCAGTGTGAACTCGCGCCCGCAAGCGGGGCTCGCCGCAGTGGTATGGCGGGCGAATGTGATTAGCGAGATTTCTATGCTGCATCAAGCAGGGCAATTATCCCCTGAGATACTGACGAATTTACTGCAGCAAGTTAACTTAGATCAAACTCAATTTGATGGCTTACATCAAAAACTGCTGCAGTTCTGATTGGGCAATTTAATACGTTTGGTATGAGAAATCAGGACAATAAAAAACGCGCTATTGAGCGCGTTTTTTATAAAGCGATAATTTAAAAAACGTTAGTATCGTTATTGCAGTAGTGATATATCCGCGACGTGCAGGAACTGCTCGCGTAGATTATTCAACAATGCTAAACGATTGTTTTTCAAGGCTTCATCATCCGCCATAACCATTACATCTTCGAAGAACTGATCCACGCTTTCACGCAGGCCAGCTAACAAAGTTAAGGCCTGTTGGTAATCAGCATTGGCAAACAAAGGTGCCAACTGTGGTTGTAGTTCGTTCAATTTGGCCGCCAATGCTTGCTCTGCCGCTTCGGTCAACAAACTTGCATTGATCGTTGTCGGTAAAGCGCCTTCAACCTTAGCCAGAATGTTAGATACACGTTTATTCGCTGCTGCAAGTGCGCCAGAAGCTTCTAGGCTTCTAAAGTGTGATACCGCATTGATACGACTATCAAAATCAGCTGGGCGTGTTGGGCGACGTGCTAGCACGGCTAAGATCACATCAACACCAATGCCTTTATCTTGATACCAAGCGCGGAAGCGAGCCATTAAGAACTCTAACACTTCATCGCTTGCATTGGCGTTGCTTAAGTGAGTGCCGTGGAGCTCCTGAGCTTTAGCAATCAGTGTTACTAAGTCCAGTGGCAGTTTGTTCTCAACGATAATACGCAGCACACCGATGGCGGCACGGCGTAGGGCAAAGGGATCGGCTGCGCCTTTTGGTGCTTGGCCAATACCAAAGATGCCGACTAAAGTATCGAGCTTGTCTGCTAATGCGACAGCGCAAGATACACCGGCACTAGGCACTGTATCGCCAGAGAACTTAGGCTTGTATTGCTCTTCCATTGCAACCGCAACGGCTTCGGTTTCACCATCGAGGCGGGCGTAGTGCATGCCCATAGTGCCTTGAGTGTCGGTAAACTCCATCACCATATTGGTCATCAAATCGGTTTTAGATAACAAACCTGCACGGGCTGCATCAACCGCATTCGCGCCAGTTTGTCCGGCAATAAAGGCGGCTAGGGCAGAAATACGATTCACTTTGTCTTTTAAGGTACCGAGCTGCTGTTGGAACAGGACGGTTTCTAGGCTAGGTAACCGCGATTCCAGCGTGTGTTTTTTATCGGTATTAAAAAAGAACTCGGCGTCGGCAAGACGTGGGCGAACGACTTTCTCGTTACCTGAGATAATTTGCGCGGGATCTTTAGATTCGATATTGGCCACAAAGATAAAGTTTGGCAGTAACTTGCCTGCATCATCAAAGACAGGGAAGTATTTTTGATCGCCCTTCATGGTATAGACCAAAGCTTCAGACGGTACACTTAAGAATTTTTCTTCGAAGCTAGCGGTCAATACCACAGGCCATTCAACCAAAGAGGTGACCTCTTCAAGCAGGCTATCTTCGATATCCGCTGTGCCACCAATCTTAGCTGCGGCTTTTTCGGCATCGGCTTTGATTAATGCTTTACGGCTTTCGTAATCGGCGATGACTTTACCTTTTTCTTTTAGGTCGGCAAGGTAGTGATCAGCGTGTGCTAATTCAAACTGCTTGAGCCCCATAAAGCGGTGACCGCGAACAGTGCGTGCCGATTTGATACCCAGCAATTCACCTTCAATCAACTCACTGCCTAACAAGATAGTGGCTGTATGAACGGGGCGAATAAATTGGGTTTTATTATTGCCCCAACGCATTGGCTTAGGAATGGGCAATTTATCGAGTGCACGTTGAGCCATAGCGGCGATCAAACTTTTGGTTTCGACGCCCTCAACTTTGGCGTTATGGACTAACCATTCGCCTTTATCTGTGACTAAACGTTCGGCTTGCTCAACGGTAATGCCATTACCACGTGCCCAACCTTCAGCGGCTTTAGTCGGTTTGCCTTCAGCATCGAATGCTGAACTCACGGCGGGGCCACGTTTCTCAACCACTTTGTCAGCTTGCGCAAGGGCAAGTTCAGTGACGTTAATTGCCAGACGACGTGGCGCTGCGTACCAAACGGCTGAGCTGAACGCTAAATCGGCTTTGGTGAGTTCTTCAGTAAAGTTAGCTAAAAAGGATTCAGCCAGTTTACGCAGTGACTTAGGTGGTAATTCTTCCGTGCCTAACTCTATGAGTAAGTTTTCAAAATTCATGTTTTTACCTCTACTTACACATTGGGAAGCCAAGCGCTTCGCGTGCCTGATAATAAGATTCAGCGACCGCTTTCGCCATAGTACGAACACGTAAGATGTAGCGCTGGCGCTCGGTAACTGAAATGGCATGGCGGGCATCGAGCAGGTTGAAGGCGTGTGAGGCTTTCATCACTTGCTCGTATGCGGGCAGAGGTAAAGGTTTTTCTAGCGACAATAAATGCTGACACATTTTTTCGCATTGATCGAACAGGGTGAACATAAAGTCCACATCGGCGTGTTCGAAGTTATAGGTCGATTGCTCGACTTCGTTTTGATGGAACACATCGCCATAGGTGATTAGGCCTAGTGGACCATCGGTCCATACGAGATCATAAACACTATCTACGCCTTGGATATACATGGCCAGACGCTCTAGGCCATAGGTGATTTCACCTGTGACAGGGCTGCATTCGATGCCGCCGACCTGTTGGAAGTAAGTAAACTGAGTCACTTCCATACCATTAAGCCAAACTTCCCAGCCTAAGCCCCAAGCACCTAGTGTTGGTGATTCCCAGTTATCTTCCACAAAGCGGATGTCGTGGATTTGAGTATCAATACCCAGTGCTTGCAGTGAGCCTAAATACAGCTCCTGAATATTGTCAGGCGAAGGTTTTAACACGACTTGGAACTGGTAGTAGTGCTGCAGGCGGTTAGGGTTTTCACCGTAACGACCATCCGTAGGGCGGCGCGATGGCTGCACATAGGCACTGCTCATAGGTTCAGGTCCTAAAGAACGTAGGAAAGTTTGTGGGTGGAATGTACCAGCGCCGACTTCCATATCTAGAGGTTGAACAATTGCACAGCCTTGCTGTGCCCAATATTCCTGCAGGGTGAGAATGAAACCCTGAAATGTTTTTACGTCGTGTTTTGTCGTCATGTCTACTTGTCTACTGCCGTCAGCCTGAATAGAAAATGGGTTCGATTATACCTTGTAGATATCTGCTTATGTAGGTTATTTTTTACCTTCTTAATTAAAACAATAAGGTTATATACCATGGAAGAGATCCGCTGTGGCTGGGTAAGTGATGATCCCTTGTATCGTGAGTATCACGACAAAGTGTGGGGGCGACCTGTTTATGATCCAAAGGAGCTGTTTGCTAAGTTGTGTTTAGATGGTCAACAGGCCGGATTATCTTGGATAACTATCCTGAAGAAGCAACAAAACTATGAACAGGCCTTTGCTAATTTTGAACCTGAGATTATTGCGACTTTTGATGAGGCGAAAGTTGAGGAGCTCATGTTGAATCCAGGTATAGTGCGCAACCGCTTGAAGGTGAACTCTATCATCAAGAATGCCAAAGGTTATTTAGCCTATACTGCCGATGGGAAGGATTTCTCTGCATTTTTATGGAGTTTTGTGGGCGGTAAACCCATAGTTAATCAGATTACGGCAATGTCGCAGGTTCCTGCACAAACACCAGAATCTGAAGCCATGTCAAAAGCGTTGAAGAAACTCGGATTCAATTTTGTCGGTCCAACCATTTGTTATGCCTTTATGCAGGCGGTGGGTATGGTGAACGATCATCTTGTCGAGTGTATTGCTTATCAGGCCTGTGTCGATTCTTGTGCCGGACTGCATAACCACGAGTAACATTAATCGCAGAGCTGACTGATATTAAAGAAAACTCTTGTAGAGTATCCAAATACAAAAAAGCATGTTCCACGTGGAACATGCTTTTTGAGCTTCGCTGGAACTCATCTTGTTAAACTTAAACGGTCTCAACAGGAAAGCTATTCTCCTTAGACTTAAAAGTAGCCCTTAGAGTTTCTCAAAGAAAAACGGCTTACGCTGTTCTTTATCTCCATTAAGTTCAT
The DNA here is from genome assembly GCF_018224605.1 of Shewanella sp. M16. Classification (NCBI taxonomy): domain Bacteria; kingdom Pseudomonadati; phylum Pseudomonadota; class Gammaproteobacteria; order Alteromonadales; family Shewanellaceae; genus Shewanella; species Shewanella sp. M16. The sequence continues at coordinate 45,990 of NZ_JAGTUL010000028.1, forward strand.
TCATAGTCTCTGCATCAAATAACTTACCATTGACCATAGTATGAGTGACTTTGTCGGTGACTCGAATGTCGGCTAATGGATCACCATCAATAACGATCAAGTCTGCGAGCTTACCTTCTTTGATAGAACCAAGTTGCTGTTCCATGCCAAAGGTCATCGCTGGATTAATGGTGGCCGTTTTCAACACTTCCATATTGCTCATGCCGCCTTGGGCAAACATCCACATTTCCCAATGTGCCGCCAAACCTTCACGCTGACCGTGGGCGCCAATATTTGGGTGAACCCCTAACTTATTGAGCTCGTTAGCAACCTTAGCAACATTGAAATGATTGTAGTGGCTCTCTGGAGCATGGGGGCGTCGCATTGATCTTGCTTGCAAAATATCGGCTGGCACATACATGGATAGGCGTGGATGGACCCACACATCGGTTTTATCATACCAGTAGTTTTCACCAGAAATACCACCATAGGCGACTACTAAGGTTGGGGTGTAACCAACTTGAGTCTGGCTCCAAAACTGTTTGATATCGTTATAGATTGAACTAACGGGGAGCGAGTGCTCAATCGTAGTATGTCCATCGGCGACCATGCTTAAATTATGTTGCAGCAAACTGCCACCTTCAGGCACGACCATCATTTCAAGTTCACGCGCTGCGGCTATGACTTGCTGTCTCTGATTGCGGCGAGGTTGGTTATAGCTTTTTACGCTAAAGGCTCCAACTTTTTTCAGGCGTTCAAGATGGAATTTAGCATCATCCAGTGAGTCTATGTGCGATGTGTAGCCAGGCGCATTGGCACCATAAAGTATGGTGCCGGTGGAGAATATTCGTGGGCCAACAATATTGCCTGCTTTTTGTTGCTCAGATGCGGCAAAGATTTCTGTGGTGTCATTCGAGGGATCGTGAATCGTGGTGACACCCAAGGATAAGCCTGAATACAGCGCCCAGTTCTGTTGTGGCACAATTTCATCATCTGCTTGCGGTCCATGGGCGTGGGCATCGAATAGTCCTGGCATAATGGATTTGCCTTTGATGTCGATGATCTGCGCATCCTTAGGAATCGCAACATTGGCATCGCCTACGGCGACAATATGATTGTCTTTTACTATGACCACACCATTATAAATCACTTGGTCATTTTCCATCGTAATCACTTTGCCACCGACGAAGGCGATTGTTCCACGTGGAACATCGGCCTTTTCGGTAAAGCCTAAATCGATAATGCTTGGTTGTGCCTTTTCATCTTTTTTGTCGCGATATTGAGTGTCAACCTTGGCTTGGTACAACTCGGGGCCAAGAGTCCAATATAGTTGGTCGCTTTTACTGTTCCAACTGATACTTTCGCCCGCACGTGCACTCAATTGGCTTACGGGTAGATTGCTGGCATTGGGGCCAATCTCAACTGTCTCACCGTGTTTTGCAAAAGGTGTTACCCAAACTTTAAAGCGTTCAGCAAAGGCGAGTTGCTCACCATCGGGTGAAACCCTAAATTCAGTTGCATGTTTGCTGCTGTAATGAACCCGTTTATCGAAGCCGTCTAAGTTGATGGATGATAACTGCGGCGTTTCATCTTCGCTGCTATTCATAAAAAAGACGCGATCGGCATTAGCACCGAATTGAGCTTGATAGCCATCGGCACTGATCTTGCTATTTTGTTTACCTTTTATATCGACTTTATATAGCCCAGGTTCCTGCGACCAAGTTCTTGGTGTGAGGTTACCGCCTTGAGTTTTACGATACACTACGAGTTCACCATTGGGTGAAAAGGTGGGTTCGACATACTTTCCTGGCTCAGATGTTAGCTGCTTAGGTTTGCCACCTTTGGCGCTAATTACTTGCACTGTGCCTTGGTCTTGGTCATTCCAAGTGGTGAAAACAATATTTTTACCATCGCGCGACCATTGGGGATAAAGTTCTGCAATATTTTTGTCTAGCTCAGTCAAGCGTGACATTCTGCCATCGGGTAAGGATTTTAACCAAATTTTCCCCAGTGCTTCGAAGGCGACTTTGCTACCATCCGGTGAGACTTGCGCCATACGTAGCATTTTGACATCGAAAACATCTTTATCGATATCTTGCTTAAAGTGCACTGAGGGTTGTACTGCTAACTCGGTTTTTACACTAAAAGGAATGTCGGTGAGCATTTTATTGGCAACATTCAGGCGGTTAATCTTTCCTTTGGCCCAGAAGAAAATATCCTTGTTATCTTGAGTCCATGCCATTGTTGGGTAGACACCATGAATGGCCCAAGTCTCTTGCATATCACGGTCAAGTTCGCCAAACAGCTTAGTCGTCTCGCCCGACTTAAGGTCGAGTAGGTAGAGTGATGACTGAAAATCATCGCGCTTAATATAGGCGAGCTTAGTGCCGTCTGGGCTCGGCGTTGGCCGAATCGCACCACCAGTGCCTTCGATTAAAACTTCAATCTCACCAGTTTGAGTATCGTAGCGTTTGATTTTATAGATACCGTTGACCGAATCCTTTGAGTAATGGAAGGTTTTACCCGGCGTGTCATCCTGACTAAAGTAGATATAGCGACCATCGGGAGAATACGCGGGTTCACCTAAATCTTTCTCATCATTAGGACGTTCGGTTAGTTTGACGCCTTCACCACCCGCAACGTGGTATAGCCACACTTCGCCCGCACCTAAACTGCGGCTGGCGGTAAAATGCTTACGGGCAACCAGATACTGGGAGTCTGGGCTCCAAGCTGGACTGTTTAGCAGTCTGAAGTTTTCTTGGGTGACGGTTCTTGGGTTTTTACCATCGGCATCCATAATCCAAATGTTATCACCACCGTCGCCATCGGACGTAAAAGCGATGTGCTTGCCATCTGGGCTATAGACGGGCTGCATCTGCCAAGCTATGCCTTGGGCCAATGGCTTAGCTTCACCGCCTGTTACTGGAATTTGATAGATATCACCGAGTAAGTCGAAGACGATATGCTTACCATCTGGACTGACGCTCAAGTTCATCCAAGTGCCTTCATTAACATCAACTTTGACTTGCACTAAGGGATCATTCGCTGGAGCGTTAACATTCCAAGTCGATTCTTTCGTTTCTGTGGCGTTAACTGCGAGGGTATTCATCCCAAGAGTGAGGGCAATATAAAGCGGGGTCAGTTTAGAGTTCAACATGTCACTTCCTGTTATCGTTCTTATGGGCTACATGAGCGGTATTAATCACAAGATAAAGTTTTGTTAATACTTGGTGTAGTTATCGCATAAATAGATAGGAAGGAAAACGTAAATACTGTTTCAATTGATGTTCGAGCTAGAAAGCTGATATTTATATTAAGGATTGGGACAACAGAAATAGAACCAAGTTATTTGGTTCTATTTATAGAGGAGTATGGAGAACTAGCTGAGATAGGCTGATTGGATTAGCTAGGAAAGAAAATTGCTATCTCATCACCTAGGTGGATCATGGCATCATTTAATACCCTGCATGTAACACCTCCTCGCCAATCTGGGGTGAGTGCGGCTTCTAAACCGACATGTGCAATTTCCATTTTTTTACAGGGATCGGTCTCACCTGTAATTTCAAGTAGTAACTCACCAATTTGTAAATGTTTACCAACATCTGCACTGCTAAATACCAGACCATCAACGAGCAGATTTGCTCTGCGAGTCGTCCAAGGCAATTCTGCCTCAATAGCACGACAGGCTTGTTGCCATTGTAGTTTGGAAAGCACAGTGACTTGGCGTTTGCCAGGACGACCAAATACATCTTTCTCTACACCATTTAACTGGGTGACATTGGCACAGAGAACCTCATTCATTGGGCCGCGCTTTACAGTTTTATAGGCAATTGCCAGCAGTTTTGGCATAGTTCCTCACATCCTTTTTTTAATGATTAAGTCGCTAAAACGATACGACTTAAAGTCCTTTTTTGATCAAATATTGGTATGGCGTCTGAGCCGTTTCGCTGGCGATAAGCGTGTGATCCATAAACTCACAGAAGCTTGGAATATCGCGTGTCGTTGCAGGGTCATCGGCAATGATCAGCAGTGTCTCGCCAGCAGCCATTTGTCTTACCGTTTTACGCACCATCATTACAGGTTCTGGGCAACGTAAGCCAAGTGCATCGAGCCTATGCTGTGCGGTTGAGAAAGCGTCGTTCATATTACCTCTACTGAACGGTTAAGCAGAATTAGCTAATGTTACTCCAGCCCCCATGATAAACCAAGTTGGTGGTCTCAATTTGTGATGTGGTTTGATTGGTGTGCTTTTTGTCGTTACCAAAGCTAGGGATAAAATGTTCCACGTGGAACAAACTTATGGCTGATAGTAATTAACATTACTCAACGGCTTTATCAGCAGCGCTTTGAGATTGAGAGATTGGATGGATGACAGCTGTACTATTCTCTGGTGCTAAATCATTTGCTGCCGCCATAGTTTGTTGCTGCAATTTGGACGCCCGTTTGTAGCTATACATTTTTTGATCGGCTTTATGAATTAAGCTATTGGCTTCTTCATATTCATAGGGGCCAGTATCTGTAATGCCAAAGCTTAAGGAAATATTGTTTAGACTGAGTTTTATTTTTTGATTAAACCGAGTTATGAAATTCTCTCGAGCTTGTTCCTCACGACAGTTAGGCATGATGATACAGAACTCATCTCCACCATATCGAAAACAATGATCTTCAGCACGAGTGGTTTCTTTAATCGCTTTTGCGACAGCACAAAGTACTTCATCACCTGATCTATGGCCTTGAGTGTCATTAAATAATTTAAAATCATCTACATCTAAGTAGATGACACATACGGGCTCGGCGCGTCTTTGGGCAGCTCTGAGTATGCGAGTTGCTGTTTCTTGCAAGTGCCTTACATTGAGTAAACCTGTTAAGGGATCGGTCTGCGAGAGTTCTTCTAACTGCTGGGTCCGCTCTTTGACTTTGCTTTCCATGCTTTGGGCATATTTCTCGGCTTTATCCTTAGCGTTCTCAATCTCGGAGACTAAGCTGCGAATATATGTATCAAATACTAGTGTGACATCAAACAGCACCAGTTTATCAATTGCGGCTCGAATACGTTCGGCTTGACGTACATCTTGTACTGAGCTGTTGATCACGGCATAGATCAACTCCTTGAGTGTGTGCACCGCAGACAGGTAAAGTTTGGGCTCAACACCAATGCGTTTATGGACTAACCCAATCCGCAGGCGATTGTTTACGTACTCAAGATCATAAACACCATTAAATAAATCAAGCACATATCTTCTCTGTGCGGTACGTAGGCGGGCAAGGGTGTCTGAGTCTCCAATCAGGAGCGCAATTTCTGACACACTGGTTTGTAAGCCGTAAAAGTCGTCGACGATTTTATCTATGTTTTCTTCAATGATGGGCTTAAAGGATTGCAGGGCCTTTACGTCCGCCCCAGTAAAAGAGAAGAGTGCCTTACGAGACTCGATCTCCAGCTCAGTGATCCGCATTTGTTCGAAAAGGGTCTGTTCCGTTTGTAGCATCTGGCATTCCTCTGGTAAAACAACGAATTGCATCCTTGCACTACACTGCCTAGATTTGGCTGATGATTGCTTGCCTGTTGTCGTCCACAATAGCCAGTAATGCCCTTGTAGTTAAGTCGATAACGGACTGATTTTCAAATGAACAGCAGAAGAAATGAGAAATATTAATATTTACGATGGCAGAAGATTTTGGCATAAAAAAGCCGGAACAAGTTCCGGCTTTGATGATTATTTGATTAACGAATTAAACGCGTTCGAACACGGTTGCGATACCTTGGCCTAAACCAATACACATGGTCGCTAAACCTAAGGTCGCGTCTTTGTCTTCCATCAAGTTGATCAGCGTCGTAGAGATACGCGCACCTGAACAACCCAGTGGGTGACCTAATGCAATTGCGCCACCGTTGAGGTTGATTTTGTCGTCAACCACATCCGCTAAGCCTAAATCTTTCACACAAGGTAAAGACTGAGCTGCAAACGCTTCGTTCAGTTCAATCACATCTAAATCGGCAACTGTGATACCGGCACGAGCCAGCGCTTTTTGCGTGGCTGGCACTGGGCCGTAACCCATGATAGCCGCATCACAACCCGCAACCGCCATAGAGCGAATACGTGCACGAATTGGTAAGCCAAGTGCGCGCGCTTTAGATTCTTCCATGATCAACATGGCTGAAGCGCCATCAGACAGTGCAGAAGAAGTACCCGCAGTGACAGTACCGTTGACTGGATCAAATACCGGACGCAGTGCTGCTAGAGATTCCATTGTTGTTTCTGGGCGAATGACTTCGTCTTGCAGTACTTTAATTAAGGCACCGTTAGCATCGTGACCTTCAATGCCATAGATTTCCTTGGCAAAACGGCCTTCAATCGTCGCAGCATAAGCACGTTGGTGTGAACGTACCGCAAAAGCATCTTGCTGTTCACGGGTAATGCCGTGCAGTTTACCTAGCATTTCAGCCGTTAATCCCATCATGCCAGAGGCTTTTGCCACGTTATTAGCAAGACCTGGGTGGAAGTCGACACCATGGCTCATAGGCACATGGCCCATGTGTTCTACGCCACCAATAATAAAGGTGTCGCCCATGCCAGTCATGATTGCACGCGCCGCTTGATGGATAGCATCCATTGATGAACCACATAGGCGGTTAACCGTCACAGCGCCAGCGGTCTTTGGAATGCCCGCTAATAGCGAAGCGTTACGGGCAATATTGAAGCCTTGCTCTAGGGTTTGTTGCACACAACCCCAAATCACGTCTTCAATTAGGTTTGGGTCGAGTTGCGGGTTACGCAGCAACAGACCTTTCATTAATTCGGCAGACAGAGTTTCTGCACGCACATAACGAAATACGCCAGCCTTTGAGCGGCCCATCGGAGTACGGATGCAGTCTACGATAACAGCTTGTTTCATGATTAAATTCCTTTCCCGCTAATTAGGCTTGGTAGTAGCTACCGTTATTGGCTGCGAGTGCTCGCATCGCATCGGTCACTTGATACAGACCGCCCAAGTGAGCGTACTTGTCTGCTAAGGCGACAAAGTTCGCGACACCCATAGTATCCAAGTAACGGAACACGCCGCCTCTGAATGGTGGGAAACCTAAGCCATAAACCAGGCCCATATCCGCTTCGGCAGGAGATGCGACAATACCTTCTTCTAAACAGCGCACGGTTTCGATGATCATAGGGATCATAGTACGGGCAATAATGTCATCGGCTTCAAAGGCTTTTAACTCGCCAAAGGCATCTTTCAACAGGCCGTAGCTGGTTGGATCGATATCTTTCTTCGGTTTGCCACGGTTATCGACTGAATAGGCATAGAAACCTTTGCCATTTTTCTGGCCAAGACGTTTGTTCTCAAACATCACATCAATCGCGTCGGTACCTGATTTACCCATGCGATCAGGGAAACCATCAGCCATAACGGCTTGGGCGTGATGACCTGTGTCTAAACCGACAACGTCGAGCAGGTAAGCTGGACCCATTGGCCAACCGAATTGTTTTTCCATCACTTTGTCGATTGCGGCAAAGTCGCCACCTTCGGCAAGTAAGCCGTTAAAGCCGGCAAAGTAAGGGAAGAGTACGCGGTTTACGAAGAAGCCAGGGCAATCATTAACCACGATTGGGGTCTTGCCCATTTTGCTGGCATAAGCCACAACAGAGGCGATGGTTTCTTCAGAACTGTGCTCGCCACGGATAACTTCGACCAACGGCATTTTGTGCACTGGGTTGAAGAAATGCATCCCGCAGAAACGCTCTGGCTTTTTCATGCTCTTAGCGAGTAGGTTGATTGAAATGGTTGAAGTGTTTGAGGCGATAATCGCATCTTCACTCACATAGCCTTCAACTTCGGCTAAAACCTGTGCTTTAATTTTTGGATGTTCAACAACGGCTTCAACGACGACATCACTGTGTTTGAGCGCGGCATAATCTAATGAAGGCGTGATGTTGTTCAGCACTTTGGCCATTTTTTCTGGCGTTGAACGGCCACGAGCAACTTGGGCAGACAGCAGTTTGGCGGCTTCATTGAGGCCTAAATCTAATGCTGGCTGGGCAATGTCTTTCATGACAATCGGTGTGCCTTTACTGGCGCTTTGGTAGGCGATACCGCCGCCCATAATGCCAGCACCTAATACGGCAGCGTTTTTCACTTCTTTGGCTAACTTACCCGCTTTTTTCGCTTTGCCTTTAACGAATTGATCATTAAGGAAGATACCGATAAGCGCTTTAGCTACGTCAGTTTTAGCCAGTTTGATAAAGGCTTGATGCTCGATTTGGAGTGCTTCGGTGCGGCCTTTAGTCGATGCTTGCTCAATCACGCTTACTGCGGCCATTGGTGCAGGGTAGTGTTTACCCGCAACAGCAAACACCATGCCTTTAGCTGTGGTGAATGACATCATAGCTTCAAGTTTTGGCAGTGTTAGTGCAGACAGCTTGCGGTTACGACGCGCTTGCCAATCCAACTTTTCAGCAACAGCATCTTTGAGCATTTGAATCGCAGCCGCTTCTAATGCTTCTGGCGCAACCACAGCATCCACAGCACCGACTTTCAGTGCATCTTCAGCGCGTTGGTCGTTACCTGTGGTGATCCATTCAAGTGCGTTATCTGCACCAATCACACGTGGCAGACGAACTGTGCCGCCAAAGCCTGGGATGATGCCTAGTTTAGTTTCAGGTAAACCGATTTTGGCTGTGGTATCTGCGATACGAAAATCCGTTGCCAGAATGGTTTCACAGCCGCCACCTAAGGCAAAGCCTTTGATTGCAGATGCGGTTGGGAAAGGTAAGTCTTCGAGTTTGTTGAAGACAGCGTTGGCTTGTTCAACCCAAGAGAGCAGTACGGCGTCATCTTGTGCAAATAGGCCTAAAAATTCGGTAATGTCGGCACCCACAATAAAGGTATCTTTACTGGAGGTCAGCACTAACGCTTTGATATTGGAATTTTGCTTGATGCTGTCTAATGCGGCATCGAGCGAAGCGAGGGTTTCTCTGTCGAATTTGTTCACCGAACCGGGTGCGTTAAAGCACAGCTTGGCAATATTATCCTCGAGTAACTCAACTTGAATTGTAGGACTTTGGTAGATCATTGCTTGCTTCCTTTTGGCTTAAAAGTGATACCCACCATTATGTGTTGGTGCTAGTACGACTCTCTATCTCACAGCAGCTTCGGCCATCATTTGACCAGTTGTGTGCCAGTGTGCTTCGAAATTCGATAAATTACAACACCCAATTTAAACGACTGTTTAATTTCTTGTCGGCTAGAGTGATTTTTCACCTTTGTGATACACTGCACAGAGTGTAGAACACCTAGAATGCGTTAAATCACTTTGCGGATAAATAGGTCTTTGTGGCTGTTTTTCTTAGACGTTTAAACGCTGTAGCCATGCTAGGGTTGAATAGAATTATTAAAAATAATCATGATGTTATCGCTTTAATGTTCTTTATTCAGCAGCCATGTATTTTAGATTGAGTGACAGTTTAACGTTTTGATTGAATCTGTTGTTCATGATCAGATTAAGATTATGTGGGCAAATTTGGCTCATAATATTAACTTTTATTCATTGCAGGAGATGACAAATGGATCAGTTGGCTCATCACTATCGTGCCCATATTGCCGAGTTAAACCGCCGAGTCGCAGAGATTTTGTCTCGAGAAGCCTTGTCTGGTTTAGTGATCCATTCGGGTCAGCCGCATCGGATGTTTTTGGATGATATCAATTATCCCTTTAAAGCAAACCCGCACTTCAAGGCATGGTTGCCAGTGTTGGATAATCCTAATTGCTGGTTAGTCGTCAATGGTCGCGATAAACCGCAGCTGATTTTTTATCGTCCAGTAGATTTTTGGCACAAAGTATCCGATGTGCCGGATATGTTCTGGACCGAGCATTTTGATATTAAGCTGTTAACTAAGGCCGATAAGGTCGCTGAACTGTTGCCCAAAGACACTGTTAATTGGGCTTATTTGGGCGAGCATTTAGATGTAGCCGAAGTGCTGGGTTTTACCAGTCGCAATCCTGATGCTGTGATGAGCTATTTGCATTACCACAGAACCACTAAAACTGAATATGAGCTGGAATGTATGCGCCGCGCCAACCAAATTGCGGTGCAGGGACATTTGGCGGCTAAAAATGCGTTTTATAACGGTGCGAGTGAGTTCGAGATCCAACAGCATTATTTATCTGCCGTGGGCCAGAGCGAAAATGAAGTGCCCTACGGCAATATTATCGCTCTTAATCAAAATGCGGCGATTTTGCATTACACCGCGCTCGAGCATCAAAGCCCTGCGAAACGTTTGTCTTTTCTTATTGATGCGGGCGCGAGTTACTTTGGCTATGCGTCTGATATCACTAGAACCTATGCATTTGAGAAGAATCGTTTCGATGAGTTGATCGCTGCGATGAATAAGGCGCAGCTGGAGCTTATCGACATGATGCGCCCCGGCGTTCGTTATCCTGATTTACACTTAGCGACTCACGCTAAAGTAGCGCAAATGCTATTGGATTTTGATTTAGCCACGGGTGATGCCCAAGGTTTGGTTGATCAAGGCATTACCAGTGCTTTCTTCCCCCATGGTTTAGGCCACATGTTAGGTTTACAAGTGCATGATGTGGGTGGCTTCTCCCACGATGAGCGCGGTACACATATCGCGGCCTCCGAGGCCCACCCATTTTTGCGCTGCACCCGCATTTTAGCGCCAAACCAAGTGCTGACTATGGAACCTGGGTTATACATCATAGATACTTTGCTCAATGAGCTTAAACAAGATAGTCGTGGCCAACAGATCAACTGGCAAACGGTTGATGAGTTAAGGCCTTTTGGCGGTATTCGTATCGAAGATAACGTCATAGTGCATCAAGACAGAAACGAGAACATGACCCGTGAGCTCGGCTTAGCCGATTGATGTTTGAAAATAGATTAGGGCGAATTTGTGCTCGAAAGTTATAACGTTCCCTGTGATGAAATCGTCATTGAAGAAGAGATAAAGCATAGTCGCTTTATCTCTTTTCTCTTTCATTGCGATAGTGTCGATAAATTAAAGTTAGTACTTACTGACATAAAGCGTGACTATCCCAGCGCAAGCCACTATTGCTCAGCTTTTGTTGCTGGCGCACCGGATGATAGCGTCTTGATTGGTTCGAGTGATGACGGTGAGCCCGCTGGCAGTGCAGGCCGCCCTATGTTAGCTGTGTTGCAAGGGGCACATATTGGAGAAGTGGGCGCTGTTGTCGTGCGTTACTATGGCGGTACTAAGCTAGGCGTAGGTGGACTCGTTCGGGCTTATACGTCGGGCTTAAGGCAAGGCTTGATTCAATTACCGACGCGACTCAAACAGTTACGGTATCCCGCCAAGTTGCATTGTGATTATGCGCAGCTGCGCGATGTCGAGCATCTATTACAGCAAGTGGATGCCGTGATCATCGATAAGCAATTTGCCACAGCGGTCGATATTGTGTTTGAGATAGGGCGAGAGCAACAGGCATGGCTTTGTGAGTCACTGGCGACACTGAGTCAAGGAAGTTTGAGGCCCGAGTTTGAGCTGTGATGCCTGCGTAAATTATGCCAAAATAGCCCAAATGCTGAAAATACCTTTACAGCCAATGGAATAATTGAACTCGCGTAATGCAATATAAAACCATAATTAGAATCATAGGCCTGCTGATTGGTTTATTTTCAATCACTATGCTGCCACCAGCACTGATCGCTGTTTGGTATAACGATGGCGGCGGCACGGCGTTTATGCAGGCATTTTTTGTTAGCCTATTTATTGGTTTTTGGCTCTGGTATCCAAACCGCCACTGCAAAGAAGAATTGCGTACGCGAGAGGGCTTCCTGATTGTCGTGCTGTTCTGGACTGTACTGGGTTCTATTGGTGCCTTGCCGTTTATCTTTTCGAGTCAGCCAGACTTAAGCTGGACAGACAGCTTCTTTGAATCTTTTTCTGCGTTAACTACCACCGGAGCCACTGTCATTGTCGGGCTCGATTTCCTACCTAAGGCTATTTTGTTTTACCGCCATATGCTGCAATGGCTTGGCGGCATGGGGATTATTGTGCTCGCAGTGGCTATTTTACCTGTGCTCGGTGTGGGAGGAATGCAGCTTTATCGCGCAGAAATCCCGGGGCCAGTGAAAGACAGTAAGATGACCCCGCGGATAGCCGAAACCGCTAAAGCACTGTGGTATATCTATTTACTGCTAACGATTTCCTGCGCGACGGCTTATTGGTGGGCGGGCATGAGTATTTTTGACGCCATTTGTCATTCATTTTCGACCATAGCCATCGGAGGTTTTTCGACCCATGATGCCAGTATGGGCTATTTCGATAGTCCTACTATTAATCTTATTTGTGTGTTCTTTTTAATTGTTTCTGCGGTTAACTTTAGCGTGCATTTTGCGGCATTTTCACGACGTGGGATTAACGTTAGAGTCTATTTTAAAGATGCTGAATTTAAGATGCTGGTGGCGATTCAACTTATTCTCACCGCGATTTGTTTCTTCACGCTTTATCGTTCTGGTATTTATGATTCGCCAGAAGAAACCTTAGATCATGCTTTATTTCAGGCAGTTTCAGTTGCCACTACGGCTGGATTTGGCACTGATAGCTTCCATCTGTGGCCATTATTTTTACCCATACTATTAATGTTTTCGAGTTTTATCGGTGGCTGTGGTGGCTCAACTGCGGGTGGGATTAAGGTCATTCGAGTAATTTTACTGCTGTTACAGGGTTCCCGTGAATTGAAACGACTCGTTCACCCTAAGGCAATGTTTTCGATTAGGATTGGCTCTAAAGCCTTACCCGACCGCGTGGTTGATGCTGTTTGGGGATTCTTTTCTGCCTATGCGCTGGTGTTTGTGATTTGTATGCTTGCACTCATGGCGATGGGATTAGATGATATTACGGCTTTTAGTGCCACGGCGGCATGCTTAAACAACCTAGGCCCAGGTTTAGGTGAGGTAGCGAGCAATTATGCCAGTATTGGTGATGGAGCCAAGTGGGTATTGGTCGTGGCTATGCTGTTTGGTCGCCTCGAAGTATTTACCTTACTGATTTTGTTTACGCCAACTTTTTGGAAGAATTAATCATGCAGACGTTAATAATCTATTCGACGATAGATGGCCAAACATTGGCAATTTGCCAAAAAATGAAGACGATTGCTGAACAGGCGGGAGAGCAGGTTTCGCTCGCCACATTAGAGCAGGCGGAAGCGTTGAGCTTAGTGGATTTTGATAAAGTGCTGATTGGTGCCAGTATTCGCTATGGTAAACATAGACCAGAGCTTTATCAGTATGTGAATCGTCACCATGCAGTGCTAGATACTAAGATTAATGGTTTTTTTACCGTTAACGTAGTGGCGCGCAAACCCTTAAAAAATACGCCTGAAACCAATCCTTATATGCAAAAGTTTCTCAAACTTTCACTGTGGCAACCCCAGCTATTAGAAGTGTTTGCGGGCAAGATTGATTACCCTAAATACGGTTTGTTCGACCGGACCATGATACGTTTTATCATGTGGTTGACTAAAGGGCCAACGGATATCACTGGCACTTTTGAGTTTACCGATTGGGCAAAAGTCGATGCCTTCGGTAACCGTTTTAGCCAACATTAAAAACCATTAAGCCCTAATCACTTGCAAGAGGTTAGGGCTTAAATTTAGGCTAATTTTGCAGTGTTAGGCTGCGCAGTAGCGGCTATGCAGAATCGAAATCACTTGGGTGACTTGCTCGTTCTTGAGTTTATAGTAAACAATTTGCGAGCTCTTACGGGTATCCACGAGATCTTCTGCGCGTAATACGGCTAAATGCTGGGATAGAGCCGACTGGCTTAATGGCACTGTGGCGTTGAGCTCGGTTACGCTCAACTCTTTGTCTAGTAATAGACATAAAATCATTAGGCGATAAGGGTTCGCTATGGCCTTGAGCCATTTAGCCGCACTTTCCGCATTAGTTACCATTGCATCTACATCTATATCATTTTGCATAAGGTCACTCACTTTATCGCTTTTGATTAGATAATTCTAATTGAACACATGTGTTTACGCAATCATACTGCTCGGCAATGCAGATCTCAATTTTTGCATCTCAGAATATGAGATACGACTGATTTGTGATCCTATCAGAGGTTTATTTAACGTAACCTTGCCACAATGGTGGTATTACTCAGTGGATCGGGAATTGCCTATGACACGCGTCCTCGTACTTTATTTTACCCGTGGTGGCCATACGGCCAAGATTGCCAGTGCAATTGCCGAGCAATTAAGATTTCGTGACGCTAAGGTTGACCTCATCGATATCAACAGTGCTGCCGCAACTTGTATTAATTGGCCTGATTATGATGTCGTTGCCTTAGGTGCCTGCGTGCTCTATGGCACCTATGATAAGAGCGTTTTTCAATTTATTGAGCAGCATGCACAGGCTCTGGGCGCATTGCCAAACAGTTTTTTCTGCGTCAATGTTGTGGCGAGAAATCCTGAAAAACGTATCCCTGCAAATAATAAATATCTGCAAAAGTTCATTGCGTTATCGCCATGGACGCCTGCTGATCTTAAAATTATTGCGGGCAAAGTGGATTATCCTTCATGGCCTTGGTATGACAGATTGGCGATTCAGTTGATTATGAAGATGACTAAAGGTCCAACTGATCCTAAGTCAGTTATCGATTATACCGACTGGGCAGATGTGAAAGTTTATGCTGATCATCTATTGGAATTAGTCGACGTTACCGCTATTTAGGGCGGGTCAGGCTTAATAAAAAGGCGCTTAACAAGTTAAGCGCCTTTTTAGTATTTAAGCTCTACTGAATTAGTACTTCCAGAAACTCGGGTGGAACAACACCGCCACGGTTAAGATTTCTAAACGACCGAGGAGCATGCCGAGTGACAACGCCCATTTAGCGACATCGGGTAGCGTTGAGAAGTTACCTACAGGTCCAATAATCGGGCCTAAACCAGGGCCCACGTTAGTGACTGCCGTAATCGCGCCCGTGAAACTGGTCATAGGATCGAGACCCGTGAGCACTAAAATCACTGACAAGCCTACAATCACCATCACAAACAGCAGTACGAAAGTGATCAGAGAGCGCACGATATCATCACTGATGATGCGGTTGTTGTAACGTTCCCTAAAGATACCGTTTGGATGACATTGCTGTTTCAATTGCTCGCGCATAATGGCCCCAGCAATTTGAAAACGGAAGATCTTAATCCCGCCCGAAGTTGAACCAGAGCAACTACCGACAAACATTAAAAACAGGAAGGCGATATTGGCAAAGGCGCCCCAAGCACCGTAGTCCGTTAAGCCATAACCTGTAGTGGTGACTACCGATACCACGTTAAAGCTGGATAAACGCAGTGCATCTAGAAGCTCAATGTCGCGGGTTTGCCACAGCCAGAAGCCAATAGAACAAGAGACAAATGTGAGGAAAAATAAGAAGCCTTTGACCTGAGCATCGTTCCAAATCCGTAGATCCCTTTGCTGTATGGTTTGTACAAACATGAGTAGTGGCAAGCCACCTGCTGCCATAAAGAAAATCCCAACCCAGTGTGCAGAGTTGGAGAACGCCGCCATTGAGCTATCTGAGGTCGAGTAGCCACCAGTCGAGAGGGTGGTCATTGCATGATTGATGGCCTGAAACCAAGTCATTCCCGCCAGATGATAGGCAACACAGCAGATACTCGTTAGTAAAATATATATAAAGAATAAA